>JBATLS010000628.1:0-1802 GCA_049289435.1 Saprospiraceae bacterium
CACAAAGACCCTTTATACTACCTCAATATTTTCTTTGGATTATCATTATTGTTTTTTGTGACGTCTGCATTCTGGATGTATCTGCCAGGCTCGGACATTTTTAAGAAAGGGATGTACTTCGTTTTGGGCGGGGCCATTTTGACACTGATTATGCTGTTTGTGTGATCCAACAATAATACACTATGAGAAGAATTATCTATTATATGAATGAAAGCCCTTCATTATATTGAAAATTGGGTAAAGAAGGTTTCTTATTAATTATTTGTCCAACAAACCAAATCCTAGATTCAGGTATCAAATAATGCAGTATCACTTTAAATATTTGGCTACCCATGCTTCCAATTCTTGACCATGAAGATTTTTAGCGAGGATCTTGCCTTCTTGGTTTACGATGTAATTGGCCGGAATAGTTGTAATTTTCAACTTTTCAAATAGGGGAGAATCATCACCTTTCAAATGGGATGCATGTAACCAACGGTCGGCACCGTCTTTCAATATTGCATTTTTCCATGATTTGTCGCCTGAATCCAATGCATATCCTATGATTTGAAACCCTTTAGTATGATATTGATCCCACAAAGGTACCAAAGTATGAGTATTTTCATGTCGACAAGGTGCACACCATGATGCCCATAAATCAATCAAAGTGATTTTTTTACCCAAACTGAAATAGATATTTAAAGTGTCACCACTCATCATTGGCATCGGAAAATCCGGAAAAAGATCACCAGCTGTCAAAGGTAAGGATTGAGATGTTTTGCATATTTGATAGGTCCATGGGTGATCGGGGGATGATTTTTTTAATTTTTGACATGTTTGTTTGACAAGTTCAGGTACACGTTCATAATCACCAGAAGGGCTTACCCATCTGAGTGCCAGTGCATTTACCAAAACATCGTCATTGTCATCTAAAGCACTTATTATTTCTTGTTGATAGGTAAGCTGTGCTTTCTCCCTAGCCATCAAATTTGATTCATTGACATCTCCATCGTGAGACATTATTCGACTATACGTCTCTGATCTGATGTTGACAAGTCGTAGTAGATCATCATTTTCGCTGATATTGCCTTGAATGGTTGCATTTTTTAATAGTCGATCAGCTGTGGAGCGGATATTTATTTTCTTAGAAGCCTGATAAATGAAGGGTACATAATTAGCTGCATCCGGCGTTTCATTTTCCAACCGGGTGGGATATTTTTCGCCACGATTCTGGATAGTCAGTATATATAATTTTTTATCTTCGGATACCTTCAAATTTTCAAATTTAAAATTTCCCTTCTGACCAATGCTTGCTGAATCAATGACTTTGCCACCATAGGATGTTGCCAAGGCAGAATAGCTCCCTGGATCAACCAGATATAACATGGGGTACTTATCTGATGTTTTCATATCAATATACCCTGAAATAGGATATTGACTGCAGCCCAAACCAAGACTCAAGATAAAGAATAGGGTGATTAATATTTTTGATGTCATATTATTAATTTTGAGCGCAAAGTTACTGAATCTATCCACCCAAAAGTTAACCAAAGTTACACAAGATATATTCTTATGCTGAATTGAAAATAAAATGCAGATAATCAGCGCAGTAGAAATCTGATTTGTTAACATTCTCTGCTTCAATGACTTTTCGGAATGGACTCAAATATGTGATTTTCAAGTTCTTCTTTAAGATAAGAAGCTGAATAGAATTCAAATTGACCATCAGAATTGAGAAGGAGATCTCCAATTACGCTGTCAGTATTCAATATTGAGCTAAAAACGGGTGTATCCCAAAATTTCACTTTTATGCAATTTCTTTT
>JBATLS010000629.1:0-4096 GCA_049289435.1 Saprospiraceae bacterium
ATTTATTACCTTTATCTCCTGATCAATACTTCCAATAATTAACCTATGAATATCATCATCTTATCCCGCAATGCATCATTGTACAGCACTCAATCATTGGTAGATGCTGCCAGGATAAGAAATCATTTTGTCCGTGTCATTGATCATATGTCCTGCGATCTGATCATTGAGTCAGGCAAGTCCAAGATCCTATTTAATAATCAAGCTATTGGACGCGTGGATGCAGTCATACCTCGCATAGGTTCGACGGCTACTTCTTATGGAGCTGCGGTCATCAGACAGTTTGAGAGTCAGGGAGTTTTTTCGACTCTTGGCGCAGAGCCTTTGCTGAAGGCCAGGGATAAGTTGAGTTGCCTACAGATTTTGGGAAGTAAAGGCATAGGTGTGCCAAAAACCGTGTATGTCAGCAATCCTTACACCATACCATATCTGCTGGAACAAATGGGACCTTTTCCGATCATCATAAAACTAGTGACCGGGACACAAGGGATGGGAGTCATCCTTGCCGAAAATAAAAGCAATGCCGAATCCATACTCGAAGCTTTCCATACCACGCGTGAGAAAGTCATCCTCCAGAAGTTCATAAAAGAAGCAAAAGGTGCTGATATTCGTGCATTTGTAGTAGATGGAGTAGTGGTCGGTGCCATGAAGCGACAAGCAAAAGCTGGTGATTTCAGGTCCAATCTACATAGAGGCGGTACATCAGAAATCGTTCATCTAAGTAGCCAGGAAGAAGAGACAGCATTAAAATCGGTTGAGATCCTGGGTCTAAAAATAGCTGGCGTTGACATGCTAAAAACACATCATGGTCCTGTCGTTTTGGAAGTCAATGCATCACCGGGCCTGGAAGGTATAGAAGGTACTACTGGAGTGAATATCGCGGGTAAGATCATCCAATTTGTTGAAAAAAATATCCTATAATCTATGCCAGGACAACACATCATACCCAAACTTAAAGATCATACTGACCTCATCATAGATGGCGAAATAATAGTCCCGGGTATGACGCATACCTTGCGGCTGAATGCAGGAAAAATCCCCTCTGACAATCGGATCAACGTGATTGCCCATGTCCTGCATAGTCATTTGCCAGGTCCTGCACTGCTGGTATTGGGAGGAGTCCACGGCAACGAAATCAATGGTATAGAAATAGTCAGACGAAGTATTGAGGATGGAATATACGCTTCGGTGACCAAAGGAACGGTGATCATCATTCCATTGCTCAATGTATATGGATTTATAAATTTTTCTAGAGATGTCGCTGACGGTAAAGATGTCAACAGATCATTTCCCGGGCATACCAATGGGTCTTTGGCTTCAAGAGTGGCGAGAATAGTCACCAAAAAAATACTCCCTCATGTGGATGTTGCGATCGATTTTCATACTGGAGGCGACGCCAGATACAATTATCCTCAAATGAGATATAATAAAAATGACCTAATTGCCTCTAAAATGGCTGCACAATGTGGCGTAAAATATCTGGTCGAGCAGGCTCTGATTCCTCATTCATTCAGGAAGGCGGCTTATGATGCAAAAATACCTGCTCTGGTGTATGAAGGGGGTGAGTCTATCAGGTTGGATCATCATTCGATTGTGAGTGGAGTCCAAGCTATCGATCAAGTATTGATCGCTTTGGGCATGAAAGAAGAAAAACTAAATGCAGTCACTTCAGAACAGTATATCATTCACAAAACTGCGTGGATCAGGGCATCTACTCCGGGACTATTCATTTGGTGTAAAAAATCTGGCGACTTAGTCAAAAAAGGTGATAAACTCGGAGAAATAAAAGACCCCTACGGAACAAAAAGCATCAATGTCTTATCATCTTATTCCGGTCACATCATAGGACACAACAATGCAAGCGTGGTTTCACTAGGAGATGCTCTCTTCCATATAGGACATATCTATACCAAAGTCTGAGCTACTGTGTCAGGGATGGTCAGTTGATAACTAAGGAGTAAAATTAAGCAAGACTATTACTCGCCATTACCACCAAAAACAGCACTCAGGTATGCTCTATTCATAAATGCAATGTTATCGAGTTTGATCTCTTTGGGACATTCTGCTTCGCAAGCACCTATATTCGAACACATACCGAAACCTTCTTTATCCATCTGAGCTACCATAGCCTGAGTCCTTCTTTCTGCTTCGACTTCTCCTTGTGGCAGGAGTCCAAGGTGAGTTACTTTGGCTGACGTAAATAACATCGCTGAACCATTGGGACAAGCTGCGACGCAAGCGCCACATCCAATACAAGCCGCAGCTTCGAAAGATTTTCCTGCCCTACCCTTCTCTATCGGTATGGCATTGCCGTCCGGTGCCTGACCAGTATTGACAGAAATGTATCCTCCGGCTTGTATGATCCTATCAAAAGCAGAGCGATCGACGACCAAATCTTTTAGTACTGGAAATGCATTTGCTCTATATGGCTCTACTACTATGGTTTCTCCATCTTTAAAAAATCTCATGTGAAGCTGACAAGTCGTTGTACCTGCATTTGGACCATGAGGTTGTCCGTTGATGACCAAACTACATGCACCACAGATGCCTTCCCGGCAATCGTGCTCGAATGCCACTGGTTCTTTTTTATCGTTTACTAAGTCTTCATTCAGAACATCCAACATCTCCAGAAATGACATATGCTCATTGGCAGCAACTTTATAGGTCTCAAACTTACCTTTGGTTTTATCATTCTTCTGTCTCCAGATTTTTATATTCAGATTCATATCTGCGCTCATAATATCTCTTTTTTATAAAATTTATTTATAACTTCTGGTCTTTAATTCTACATTTTCGAACACTAAAGGTTCTTTGTGAAGGACGGGTTCAGTCTCATTCCATTCCCAAGCGGCAACGTAAGCATATTCGTCATCTTTACGCATGGCTTCACCTTCTGGAGAGGAGGATTCTTCGCGGAAATGCCCTCCACATGATTCGTTTCTATTGAGTGCATCCATCATCATCACTTCACCAAGTTCCATAAAATCTGCTACCCGAATGGCTTTCTCCAACTCAGGATTGTACTCATCATTGGTGCCTGGCACATATACATCTTTGTAAAATTCTGCTCTTAGTTCACGGATCATTTGTCGGCCTTGGGCTAAGCCTTCACTATTTCTGGCCATACCACAGTGTTCCCACATAATTTTACCCAATCTCCTGTGAAAACTTTCCACAGATTGATTTCCTTTGATAGTGAGGAGCTTATCAATGATCGCTTTGGTTTCTTTTTCTGCTTCCAGAAACTGTGGAAGGTCGTTTTTGATTTTAGGAGTGGAGATTTCATTTGCTAAAAAAGTACCGATAGTATAAGGAATAACAAAATACCCATCAGCAAGTCCCTGCATCAATGCAGACGCACCCAATCTATTGGCTCCATGATCAGAAAAATTACACTCTCCCAACGCAAATAGTCCCGGAACATTGGTCTCCAGGTTATAATCTACCCAAATACCACCCATGGTATAGTGCACTGCAGGGTATATTTTCATTGGCTCTTTATATGGATTCTCCCCAGTGATTTTTTCATACATTTCGAATAGGTTGCCATACTTGTCCGAAATCACTTTTTCGCCCAACTCAACGATGATCTCTTTTGATGGATTTTCGATACCCTGGATATTGGCTTCAGATTTGCCATATCGCTCTATCGCTGCTGAAAAATCCAAAAACACGGCCAGACCAGTAGGACTGACGCCATGCCCTTTATCGCACTCTACTTTTGCAGCTCTTGAAGCCACGTCTCTAGGCACTAAATTTCCAAAAGCCGGATATCTGCGCTCCAGGTTGTAATCCCTATCTTCTTCCTTAATATTTAAGCCTTTGAGTTTCCCTTTTTGGATGGCTTCGGCATCTTCTTTTTTCTTAGGTACCCATACCCTACCATCGTTTCTGAGTGACTCTGACATGAGGGTGAGTTTGGATTGGTATTCGCCAGATACCGGGATACAAGTTGGGTGAATTTGAGTGAAGCAAGGATTTGCCATCAATGCCCCTTTTTTGACCGATTTCCATGCCGCCGTGACATTGCACATCATGGCATTGGTGGATAAGTAAAATACATTGCCATATCCTCCTGTAGCCAATACTACTGCAT
>JBATLS010000630.1:0-2015 GCA_049289435.1 Saprospiraceae bacterium
GAGCCAATGGCATAGGAAGGATGCAGCCTTACTTTTTGGAAGTGCATATATGGCCAACCTTTGCTCTTTGCAGACGTTGGGAAGGAGAATACCAAATGCCGTATTTTATTCGGACGAAAAAAATCACGCATCACTGATTGAAGGTATTAAATCCGCAGGAAATCATAAAATAATCTTCAGGCACAATGATACTAATGATCTGGAAAAACACTTATCTGAGACAGATCCTTATGTACCCAAGATAGTTGTATTTGAGTCCATTTATAGTATGAATGGTCATATTGCTCCTGTGGAGGAGATCATCAGTATATCCAAAAAGTACAACGCTATGACGTACATCGATGAGGTGCATGCTGTAGGTATGTATGGAGACTCTGGTGCAGGATATTGTGATACGCTTCCTGTCGATCTGCAACCCGATGTGATCAATGGGACACTGTCTAAAGCTGTAGGGGCTTTTGGAGGATATATAGCAGCGTCAGAAGCAGTAGTAGATTTTATCAGAAGTTTTGGCAGCGGTTTTATCTTTTCCACCTCTTTGCCACCATCCGTTTGTGAGGCTGCGGTGGCCAGTATCCATGCCTTGTCAACAGATTTTGATAGAGTAGAGAAGATGAAAGAGCTTGTTTTGTATTTCAGAAATTTGCTCGACGAAAATGACATTTATTATCGAAAAAATGAATCTCACATCACACCTATAGCCATAGGCAATCCGGAAAAATGCAAATATATCGCAGATCAATTGCTGGACATATATGGAATTTATATCCAACCGATCAATCATCCGACCGTACCCATGGGTGAAGAATGTCTTAGAGCCATCATCACGGCGGCTCATGATAAAGATCAAATCACCCATTTTGTCAGATCTCTAAAATTTTGTTTGCATGGATCTCATTAGAATAGTGTGCAGAGAGAGCAAGCTGAGTATGATGCAGGCAGAGATGGTCAAATCCAAAATTTTAGCTTTGCACCCTCACAAAAGTGTCACTATCACCGGCATCAAAAGTCAGGGAGACAGATTAATAGATGTACCTCTCTCGCAGATAGAAGGGATGGATTTTTTTACCCTTGATATTTATGAGGCTTTGCGATCTGGGAACGCAGACATCGCAGTACATTCTTTAAAAGATATGAGTTCTGAGCATTTTTTTAGCCATGATGGATTTGCAGTGGTTGACCGGGAGTTGTCCCATGATGTTTTCATTGCCAACGAGGGAATCATGAAAGCGCTAACCAACGGGGATGAAATTTCTATAGGAACATCTTCGCCCCGAAGAGAGGCTATGGTTATTCCTTTTTTGGAAAAGGCATTACCAAACGTGGGTCATCAAATTCGCTTAGTCGTAAAATCAATAAGAGGAAATGTAGAAACCAGACTTGGTAAGTTACATAATGGGGAATTTGACGCTATCATCCTTGCAACCGCAGGTCTGAACAGGTTATTGAGACATCATGAACATGGTAAGCTCATTGCCCGATATTTAAATGACAAAAAAATGATGATCCTTCCACTCATAGAGTGTACCCCGGCACCATGTCAAGGGTTGATTGTAGCGGAATGTATTAGTCAAAATATAGAATTAAAAACCCTACTTACGGACATCAATCATGCACAAGATATGCAGGAGGCCATTCAGCATAAAAAACTTGCACTTAAGTATGGTTCAGGATGTAGTCAGAAGTTTGGAGTAACCACCGTCAAAACTAAATATGCTGCTCATCAAGTGGTAGCTGGGGAAGATGCTGTGGGAGAAACCATCATGGAATGGACCGCTCTACCAAATCCTGAAAACCCAACGAATATTTTCGCCACGAACACAGTGATGAAAGATTTTTTTGATTACCAATGGACAGACTCTCAGGAGAAAATTTTGACAAATCATGTCTATGTGGCCAACCCGAAAATAGCTAAAAATCAGACATTATTACACGATATATCGGGCAAGGTCATCTGGGCTGCGGGTAGCAAGACTTGGTACGATCTTGCAAAATCAGGTATGTGGGTGACCGGC
>JBATLS010000631.1:0-1773 GCA_049289435.1 Saprospiraceae bacterium
TATGGAAATCGATGAAAGATGGAGATCATCATGCACTTAAATCGATGTATGATGCACATATCTCCAATTTGATCAATTATGCCAAAAAATTTACCTCAGATCATGAATTGATAGAAGATGCCATTCATGATATGTTTGTGTATTTGTGGAATAAGCGAGCGACTATCGGTGATACAGATTGTATCATCAAGTATTTATGTGTCATGCTCAGGCGAGATATCATCAAGCGATTGGATAAAGCTAAAAAGCAGATCAATATTGATAGTGAGAAAGGGGAGTACGAAGACTTTACGATAAATATAGAAGATTTACTAATACTAGATGAAGACACTAAGGATCAGAGACTTAAGTTGTCACAAGCATTGTCCACGCTCTCGGGAAGGCAGAGGGAAGCCATATATTTGAAATACTTTGAGGAGATGGATTATGAGGGGATATGTGATATCATGAATATCAATTACCAGTCGGTCCGTAACCTGATATCCAAAGGCATCATCGAGCTAAGAAAAGCTTGGATCACGGTCTTTTTTATCGTAAATGTCATTTTGAAATCATATTATATACATCTTTAGAGTACAAATTAATTTAAAAAGCCTTTTATAAGTAGTACACAGTCTAAGCAATCACTATATGAATACAAAAAATACACACCAATTTGACGCAGATCTGGTTCAGAATGAATCTTTTATCAGGTGGGTAAAGTCTGATTTTGAAGATGATAATGACCAATGGTCAGCTTACATTGATGACCACATCGATGACTTCTCGTCTATCAATGCCGCCATAAGCTTGGTCAGACAGATGGAGTCCAGCCCTGATGTTGCCATCGACAGGCAGATGCTGTGGTCAAAGATAGAAATGACTCTTGAGCTGCCAGCATACACAGATGCGCCTACAGTAAGATCTATATTTTCTGTCAAATATATGGCTGGCTTATTGGCTGCGGCCTGTATTGCTGCCTTGATCATCTTCCTTCCTATGTTCAATCAGGTGACAAATATTGAAACTGGAGTCGCACAGGAACGTACAGAATTGCTCCCGGATGGGTCCAAAATCCGTATGAATGCCAATACAAAAATAGCTTTTAACCAAAAGAAATGGAATAATGTGCGAAAAGTAAAATTAGAGGGACTGGCATTTTTCGAAGTAGAAAAAGGGAAAACTTTTACTGTCGAAACTCCGAAAGGAAATGTGACCGTCCTGGGTACAAGTTTTAGTGTGGACACCAGATATACATCGTTTGAGGTGGTGTGTAAGACTGGTCGTGTGAGTGTACATCTTCCTTCAGGGGCAGAAAAAATATTAACTAAAGGGGATCGGTTGACCTTTATGGACAATAATTTGGTTTATGTCCCATCTGATGAAGCTCATCCCAATAATATCTCCTGGTTGGAAGGAGTATATACTTTCGAAAACAAACCGTTGTCGTTCGTTTTGGGTGAATTGGAAAATCAGTTTGATGTGGAAGTCAATATATCTGACGAATTAAGAAGCGTCCCTTATACAGGATATTTTCGTAAAGCAGATATCAATGATGCACTTTATGCCATCACATGGCCACTCAAATTGCAATATAGGTTGGACGGAAAACAAGTATTCATCACGAAATAGTTACTTTTGTATTTGTACAAATAAATCTTAACACTATATAAAACACTTCATAAAATACATACTAAGTTCAGGTGCTTATTTTATTTTGATTTTCATCAATCAAACAGATGTTTTATGTCAAGCCGAAAAAACCCTCACATTCCAAATCTTCAAAAATTCAGA
>JBATLS010000632.1:0-13484 GCA_049289435.1 Saprospiraceae bacterium
ACCTTTTATAAGCTCCAAACCTAAAAAGAATATTAGTGGATTGACCAATATATACTTTATTTGTTGGAGAAGTAATTTTATAAATACCACAAACTTTATTCATTTCCTAATTCTTTTATTAAAAGTAATCTAATGTATGAAGAAACAGAAAGCCCTAATGATTTCGCTTTGTCTTTTACTTTCTGTTTTAATTCTTGATTGACTCTGATTAAAATGTCTTTTTCTTTTATCATCTTTAAATATATAAAATACACTACAAATATACTACATTATTTTTAAACTACCAAATATTTTTACTAAAAGTTCTAAATCCGCCACTACTCATAGCGGAATACCGTTAGGCACAATACTACTGACCTAATAATTCAGGGTTTTGGAATACGTTGCCGATTACATCAAAATTATGTGGACGGTTAATACTGAAAATGTCATCACCAACACTTCCTGTACAATCAATACACCACATATATTCATCCATAATTATACGCCCTTGTATTACCTGTATTCCTTCTTTCGTTCTAAATTCTGCACGACACCAATCATCCTCGTAAATATCTACACCGTTCTTATCTTTTCTGCCAACATACTGCATTAAGTCAAAACAATTGATACCTTCGGGAGACTCTGTTTGTACAGGGTTTATAATTGTTTCAGGAACACCCATTACTTTTTTAATAGTGTCCCAAGTTCTGAATTTAATATCTCTCATAATTTAACCGTACTATGCCTAACAATGTGTTTGCCAAAATAGCGGCTTGACGTTAATTGCTCGGCGGATGAATAATTTGTTTAGCTTTTGTTTTTCAATTTAGCTTCGGTGCTGCCAATTCCGCTACTTCGGCAAGTACCAACCGTTGTGCGATATGGCAGAGCGACACCCTACCACATCACGACAACTATAATTTATTAACCATGGGCAGCAACCAAAATAGCGCCGCTACGACCATCATCGTAATAAACTTTTCTAAAACGGTGAACTACGGCATGGAAAACAATTAAGTAAGACCATACCGCCATTGCACCAGTTAGGGTAATTTCATCCCCATGCAAATTCATGTCGTGAGCATTTTTCCCTACTATATTAACAGCTTCGGATATAGGTGTTACAAGGTTTTTACGCCCAGCAACTTCTTCAATTTGGCAACCAGAGTAAAGTTGCTCGTTGTTTAGACTCAAATCTAATTTAGTCATTGTGTTTTGTATTTATTGTGTTAAAAAATTCTGTTACATTTTCAGGGTCAAAGTCATAATCCTTGCTTTCAAGAAATATTTCGATTTCTTCGCCTGAAATTTTAAACACTTCTTTTTCTGCAAAGTATAGATAATAAGCAGGTGTTTTGTGTCCACCGTGCCTTTTTACCCTTATTAGCGTTTCGTCTTGAATTTGCATCAAGTAATCTGCCCACCATCCAATTCGCCCAGCGTCCCCTTCCGCACCATTTCCAGAAGCTAATAAGATAATTTTTTCAGCATCCTTTTTGTGTACAGATGCCTTACCCGTTGTGTCACGGGTATAGCACCCTTCGCAGCTAATTCGGGCAATCCACCCAGGCTTAGTACCGCCTTTTATGATTTTAGTTTTCCCTGTTTTTGTAGGAACAGGAATTACAAAATCACTTTCTGTAATATCGCCTTGAAATGGCACAAGGTTTTCGTAACGACCTCGCCCTTTTTCACCTAAAGCGATTACCGTTAATTCGCCAAACGACATTTGCCGTTTTACAGCTTTTAAATTGTACTGCTTCATAAATTATTTATAGGTTTTATAACTCCGCCCAGAAGTTTTATTTTGACACCCCTAAAAGCCACATCGCACAACACTGCATTGGCAAAAAAGGGGCTTAATTTGTAAATTCAACATTTGTAATACTATGAATCATTGTGCAAGGGTTGAACATTCGTGTTCCAAATCCCCTTCTTCGCCAATGCTTCAACGTTAAATGCAATTACAGAAACTGCCCATGCTTAGCCCGAATGACCGAGCGTTTACATATCTTGCACTTATCGTTTTCCCAGTCTGCATCTTCTATTTTTACTGTATTATAGAAGTATGCGAGACTGATCACTACTAAATTCTTTTCATTCTCGAATAGGATTTTTAACGAGCCATACAATGATATACGGCCCGTCTGTTTTTCTATGAATATTAGCATTCTAAAGATGATTTTATTACATTTTGATAGACATAAAATAAGATCCAGTACTTTCATAAAAACAATCATATTCTTTGTCTTGCTTATTGTACCTTACTCTGATTTCTTTTATATTAGATGTAGCAAATTTATCTATAATTGCTCGTTGTACATGAGGGGGGATTAACCCTTCGTTTGCATCACTGTATATTTTAACATTTCTGTTCATTTTAAATTATTTAAGTTGTTATGTCATATTGACCTTACAAAGGTATGATATATTTTCAATATAGCAAACATTTTAAGTAATTATTTTTAAAATAACTCATTATTTAACTTTTTTCTAACATTTGTAACTGCATTTAACAGTGTACATAACGACATGCACCTTTCAGGATGCACGATCGTATGTACTTTGCGTTATCATCAATAGGGATTACTACCATCTATCAATGATTTTAAATAATCAGATACCAACTTTTTGACATCTTTTATCTTTGATTCAGGAATACGGAAAGTAACCGTTTTGGTAGGCTCTCCGTACTTTTGCTTTGCCCCTGAGTTGGGGCGTTTGCCACCGTGTGTGGCGATTTTATTAATTGGTTTTGGCATGTTATTCGCATTCGTCGAAATAAAATGTTTGGTTGCCATTGCCGCAATTATAGGTAACTGAACCGTTTTCGTTAAATGCCTTTTTAATAGCATTCAAAACATTCTCGCTTACTTTGTTGGGTTTGTTTTGATATATAAATATCTCAATATTAGCAACTTCTCCATAAAGGTTTTTATAATCCCAAAGTTGATAAAGGTATTTACCTTCACCATCTCTTACTGTAATTACTCCACCTGTTTTTATTTTAGTTGTGAATGCTTTCATTTTAAATTTTTTTTATGTGTTCGTCATATTGACATAACAAAGATAAGCATTATTTTGATATTGTGTTACTTTTTCAAGATAAAAGATAAAATATTTTTGCATTTATCGACGAACGTATTAAAATCATCGACTAAATTCCCTACTGATGATAACAGTGTACATAACAATAGCTTCCTTTCAGTCAGCCATCGTATGTACTTAACGTTATGTGACAGATAAGGTTAGTTCTTTGGCTGTAAGGGCAAAATATAAATTTTGTAATTGATGTACGTATTTTAATATGGTAACATCATCGTTTATATTTACAAATGGATGATAAATATTTCGTATTTCAGATTTTAAAAATAAAACTAATCTTGATTCTTTATTCCAGAAACAATCTTGACGCAGTACTTTGTAGCCATCAATATGGCTGCCTTTTTCAAACCAAAACTTCACAAGCCATTCTTCGGTAAGCGGAATTGGCATATACATTGCTGTTTCTCCTTCTATTTTAGATATTGCATAGATAGTTTGAATTGTGCATTGAGTTGGTTTTCCCATATAATTTATATAATTACCACTCCTTAATTCGTTCGCTAATTTTGCTGAGCCGAATTGTTGTTTCATCCATTCGGTTGTTTTAAATTTTTCTGGTATTTCTGGTGTTTGATTGTTCATTTTATATCATTTAAAAATTTAATAAATCTTTGTTCAGCCTTATGTTTTAATACTACCAAGTCATCATCTTTCATTTCTGAATAACAAGGCGAATCATTACCATTGCTTGGGAAATAATCAAATACTTGGAATGTATCTATTCTTGGTAATTTTATTCTCGTTATCAAACAAATATGTTTTCCCTTATAAAACAATTGCCTTGCTAATCTTCCTTGTTTATCAGGTTTATCTGTATCTGAATATCTTTTTACCCAAATTAATTCTTTTGTGTTTATCATTATTTTTTTTTATTTGTTCGTTAATAATCCGTCACATAACAGTGTACATAACGACAGCTTCCTTTCAGTCAGCCATCGCATGTACTTGGACGTTAGCGGTAATATTTTTTCTGCAACCACACAATAAAATCTTCAAAAGTCGGTGCTCTATGTTTCCAAACCATTCTATAATGAGAATTATTTATACATTCGTAATCAACAATACAATACGTTACTCCTTTTGGCAAAAAATGCGTTTTTATAAGAGTGCTGTCATTATAGCATTCTTTTTTATAATCCAATAAATCATCCATAGTCACATATTGCGCTTTTAAATCCGCAGAAAAAATACATACCGCTAACAATGCACTTAACGCAAAGGCGGTCTTAGTGGTAAATTTTGGCTTTTTCATTTCAATTATATTTAGTTGTTAAATTAATTTTCGTTCTTTTAATCCGCCTCAGCGTAAGTGCTGAATCGCACGTTAAACAATCAGATCATCATTATATATTTCTATAGCAGTGACATGTAAATCATTCAATTGTGTTAAACAATTAGTGGGCAGCATATTTTTAATTTCTTCTTTGGCTTTATCCTCTGCTTCAATCTCTGAATCTGCTTCAATTTCGAAATTGACTTTAAACGTTGCTTTTCCTAATATTTCATATTTCATTTGTCCTTATTATTGGTTTTTCGGTGCGGTATTCTGCTACATTTGTTATTATTTTTTTTACTGGCGGATTTTTTTGACACATTTCATATAGGATTGATTCTAATTCTTCATTATAGCCTCGCAGGTGTCTTGTGCATATCCCATCTTTTCCAGCTAATAATATATAGGTATATCCGTGTTCGGTCATGTAGTCGATAAGTGGATTGACGAGTGATAATAGTTCGTCGTGTTTGGTAGCTTGAGTAGTAGGGAGTGTGTCCATTTTTTTTTTGTTAATTATGATTAAATAGATATTGATTGATCAAATTTGCTTGCTCTCTTGTAGAAAAATCCAGCATACTCTTGGTGTACTGCCTCAAACAGTCGTGCATAATATGGGGTGTATATATTGTTGACCTTGAACGGACCACCCCCACGGACGGGAGTACTCCACCTGATGACCTCAAAGATGCCCTTTGATCCATAGTGGCGGTGGCCCTTGCGGATGGTCTCCAGCGTCTTTTGCTCAAAGGCTTCCCATATCTGTGGGTTTCGGTGGTGATAGGCTACAAATTGTATATCGTCGGGGGTGGTGGTGAATAGTTCTAACTGGATCATGATTTTTATTACTTAGTGGTTAGTATTTAAGGGTGTAAAAGGGCTGTCATGCTGTCCGGTGCGGAGATTAAGATCCCTCTCCCACAGTATGGGCGTGGTCATCTCTATGAGTCGGTCATAAGTTCCTTGTCCATATATTTTGTATATACAGTTTTTGGATGCGGATGGGTGCTTGGGTTGCAGATTGCTGGTGAAGTGGATGCGGGCCCCTTGCAGATATCTTTTGTGCAGGATGTCTATTAGATGCACTATGATGTTTTCACGGTTGCCCCATAGGACCAACTGCGAGTCATCTTCATACCCAATATCATCGATGTATATGATGTCTTTGTTTCTGAATATATCATCCAGGAAGGCGATGGACTTTTCTTTCCTTGCCCGCATCATGATATCTGTTTTGTATGATATCGACATGATATTGGCAGATACATTGTCATACATCATCGTAAGTGATGCAGTCTGAATCATGGTGATGATCTGCCGCATGATCCACGTTTTGCCGCTACTATATGACCCATATAGGTAGATGCCTTTGGTGGGGTCGTACCTGGATGTCTCATCTATATCTCCTATCATAGCCCTGATGATGTGAGAGAGCTTTTCTTTATTGCCTGAATGTATATAGAATTGCTTGCATTCTTTCGTAAGTGATTGACGGACGATGATCCATAATGCCATCCTGGCCACCTCATATGTGAGCGGGGTTTTTATGATCTCTGGTTGGCCTGCTCCAGCCATGGTACTTGGTTGCCACTGATCCATATACCTGGATCGTGGTGACACTGACCGTGTGGGGTCTATTGCTCTGAGATGGGCATACTGTGCCTCATATTTTTTTATTTCGTCGGGAATGTCCATAAATTATTTTTTTTAATCTTGATGAAATACATTATCTGGATCGATTCCGTAATATTCGCACACATTATTCATGGGTATTGAAATGTAACTACCCATTAATCTGCATGCTATACCACCCTCCCATATATATCCCCCTAACAATTCTGCAAATTCATCCATCTGCCATGTGTATGGAAATATTATAACTTCAATCTTTCCTTCATAATCACATCTTTTCCAAGATACTTCGTTATTTTTTATGTATTTGTACAAACTCAATTCTGTCATTTTGATTATAATTTTGATGATGCGTTAAGTTTTTTTTTAATCTTATCCTTTGATCTCCCTACTCCGTGTATTCCACATGCGGAGATGATTTGTATGGTGCCGCCCCGTTTTTGGGTGGGTGACCTCTTGCATTGTTATTGCTCTTCCACTTTGCGCAGTAGCTGCGAAAATTGATTCGAGCTTCTTTTGTGGTAAATATCTGTCCGTACCGGTCGCCTATCCATGCAAGATGGATGAGCTTTATATCTGGCATGGTGAGTCCTATACCCATACAGATCTCCTGCTCGTAATAGATCTCCTGCTGAGATGATGATCCGGGCGGCGGTAGTGCCTGCTCTGGTATTTTTTTTATTTTTTCGATAGGAGTATCATCGGCGTGGGCGTGGCTGTCGGCAGACTCAATACCATTCTCATTATCATTATCATTTACAGATACATTATCATTATCATATACATTATCATACAGGGTTATTGGTGTGGCTTGGGTTTTTTGTGTAATAACCGTTTGGTTATTGGGTTTATTATCAGTAACCGTTTGGTTTATTTGGGTTTCTTGTTTTGGCGGCCTACCTCCCATCGAGCCATTTATCCGATTTTGGGTTCGCTTTTTGTCGTATGATTTTGCAGCTGCATGGAGAGCAGGTTCCATCATCTTCCATACCAGCTTTACTCCCAGTGTGGGCAGCTCTATGTCGCCGCCTGTATGGTAGGCAAAGAGATTGCGAAACATAGTAGCCTGATCTGCTGTGTCCAGCTCCATGATAGCATCGCCCCATGATGTGCGGATGATGAAGGTGTCTTTGATGTCTGCCATGTTGTGTTTATTTATTATTTTTAAATTATGTGGGATGTGCTATTTTCCATTATATCAGTGTATTCTACAAATGATGTATTGACCACTTTGCCGTGTCTATAATATACCTTTAATGTCACCCCTTGCCCTCTATTCTTTTTGGACAATGTATGCATCTGATATACGAGTGATTTGATATTCTGCGCTTCGACATCGTATCTAGATTTTCTAATAGTGATTTCATCTTCGTCGATCTCTTGTTTTGGATCTATATATACGAGTTTGACCTCACACTCGTGACCTAATATCTCGAATGTCTTTTTGCCTCGTTGACACTTGTTATAAATGTCTATTCTACTTACGCCAATTGCCTTGGCCAATTCTTTAGCTGATACGTAATACTTGTCTCGATAAATGAATTGTTTTCTTGTCATTGCCATGATTAGTGATTATGTTTGATTGTCTATCTTTTGTCTTTAAGAAAAGGGCGGAACTCTTGATTCCGCCCCTTATCTAATCCCATTTAATAAAAAAATAAACTACCTGATAGATGATATATCTATTCGCTGCTTTCGGCATATAGCTATATCCAGGGTATGTGTTTTCTATTGGTATTTGAGAAAAAAAAACAGAGAGTGCTCTCACTCTTCATGGCTATGTCTCCACAACTCTCTGTCTCATCAAACTCAAAATGGATTAACAAAATGCATCTTTATGCTATCTCCTTACTTATGACTGCGGATGTAGGTCATGACCATCCGCCAGCGTGTTGATCTCTGCACCCTGGGATATTGTATCTGGTCACGGACCATCCACTCAAAAAAATCTATCGGAACATCCGATAGGGGGATATGAGCGTACCTACCTAATCCACAAAGGTCTGACTCTGTGAGTGGGGGCGGCAGGTCGCTCAAATCATGGATTACTGCTTTGTCGGGTTGGGACCGGTGGTGACACATGTTATTATCTTTTGTCTATATCGTGCATCTCATTATGAGATTGTACTAATATGATGGCTCCCCATATGATGAGTGCCAACCAAAAAAGTGTTTCGATGCATTTTAGATCTTCGGTCATTTTTTATTTTTTTATGATGGTGATAAAATCTATGACGTCTTTGGTACGGAATGTACCGTTGGGTTGTTTTGCAAGGTGGATGGTAGTCCCATCTATCGTCACACCATTGCGCACATAGTAGTCTATAGACCCAGGGCTCTTGAGCAGTAATTCTGCTACCTGAGTTCTGGTCAGGTGGCTGAAGGGTATATAGGTAAGTGCTTCGGTGATGATCATGATGGTCGTGCTGTGTTTACTCTACTGTGAGTTTATATACTTCCCACGTGTCTGACGAGTACTGGTTGCTTGTATTCTTTACCTTGCCTCTATAGGTGATGTGCATCGGCGTCATCGGCTCGATGATCTCTCTCTGAAATATCGCTACGAGTCGGGCAGATGCTTGATGTATGACTTCTTTTGTATTTGGATCTACAAATACGGCAGTATTTAGGTCTTTTGTTTCCCCTGTTTCGTCATCCATGTGGGTGACTATCCTGGTCTCGATGAAGTATAGACGCTTGGTCTCCCCGACATCGGCGGGTGACCAGTATCGTGCTGAAAGGTTTAGCCCAATAGGCTTTGCGTTGTCAAGAGATGTGATTTTGGCTATTTGTGTCATGATATTAATTTTGCGCGGGTGAGTATGGTGATCTGTCGGGTGGCATCTTCTTTGCTCATAGCCAAGGCGTCCTGTACTTGCTGTACTGTCGTAAGTCCGTAGGTAATGATGTGGTTGCGGATGGGGTGATTGAGTGCCATGCGTCGGAGCTTGATCCGTCGGAGCTCTTCATGGGCTGTGTCTGTGATCGTGGATGTGTTTGCCATTTATTTATATTTTATGAGTGAGTTACTTATTAAAGTCGAGCTGCGCTATGAGCATATCCGCAAGCTCCTGCGGGGTGTATAGCTTCAGGTCGTTGTCCCTGCAGTGCTCCCTGACCCTTACGAACTCCGCACATACTAATCTTGAGAACTCTGACATGATGACTGTCTTGCCGATGCCGTAGGAGTGCTCGACCGCTGCACGGTCGAGCTGCTCTGATACAATGCCCAAATCGACTATGCGTCTTAGGGGTTTATCATTAGGGGTTTCAGTGGAATTATTATTGGCTTTCATGCGTTATATGTATATTTGTGTAACTAAAGCACAAATATACATCATATGTTTTATATGTGCAACAATAAATCAAAATATTTACAACAATATGGATAATTTTTCAAACAGACTTTTGCAATTCATTGAAAAAGAACTACATATATCAGTCAGAGAGTTTGAAAAAAAAAGTACACTTACCACAGGGAACTGTTCAGAGAGCTATTAATGGCACTAATATGGGCGTAGATAAACTTACATCTATCAGTTTGGGATATCCTGATCTAAATATGGATTGGTTGATTTCTGGGGAAGGAGAAATGCTTGATTCAAATATGCAACATCTCGTTGCACATGAGGCACAATCATCTTATGGTGAAACGATGGCCAATTCAGTATTGAACCTTACAGAGAGCAATAAGATATTGGCGGAATCTGTGCGCAAGGCAATAGATGCAAATATTATATTGATGGAAAAAGTATTAAACTGAAGTTGATGTAATGGCAAGAATAGAATTTTGTATTACATTTTTTTCTTTCTGTAAAGCAGAATACCTAAATTAATTATATTGCTATATTTTTGTTTTGATATATAGATATCTTTTGAATATGGATAGTTTTTTACAAAATGCTTAAAAGCGTCACCAATATGAGACACAAACTCAGCATTTTTAAAAATATAATGATTTCCTTCTACAAGATTCAATGCATCGTACCCTATATATATGACATCAAAATGCAACTCATAAGGACTATATACAATACTTATATTACATGTCATAGTCACTGCAAAACTATTGGGGGCATACTCATTTACTTCCGTACATTGCATCAGATCAAAACTATCAAGAATAGTAGCGTTATTTTCAAACAATGAATCTATAAAGGATTTGAATATTTTCTGCTCTCTCTTGACCTGCGCATCATTTTCCATTACCACATCTTTGAAGTATGCATCCAATACAGTAATAAGTTTTGGGGTAACTTTGTCGGGTTTTGTATGTATTTGACATCCAAAAGAAATAGTACATGCGAGTAAGTATAATATTACCTTTTTCATAATGATTTACATTTTTTTGCATTACAAATATAGTGATAAAAGTTTAATCGTCCTGATTATTTACTTTTTAAACTTAAAAATGATCATGGCGGCATCCCTAGCATGAATGCCACACTTGTTTTTATAACCAGTCGCTGCGTGAAAAATGGCTTCGTTGTCAAAATGACTGCCCAACTCAGCAGGTGCTACTGGGACCAGGTCTATATTATATTCTTTGGCAAATTCTGTCCAAATTTTGTAATCTCTTTTGATGCTGCCTGCACCTTGCAGTTTTTCACGTCCAGATAGTCCGAAATATTTACGTAAGTTTGGATTCTCTACATGCAGGGTGATGGGTATCCCTTCTTTGTGAAAAGCCAATATCATGCGCATCGTATATATAATATTATACTGAGCGATCAGTACGTAGTCTCCGTTCTGAATGATGGCCACACCTGTCATCACACCCGGGTCTATGCCTATTGTCATCGGACTCATGATTGATATTTGTTTTGTTTTAATGATTTTCTGTATTGATATATTGACGTGCGGAAGCTGTCATAAGTCGAATACATCGAGTAGTCGTATTCATTCTCAAGTTTTTCATAGATATCTTTGTCTGAGCACCTTGGGTTTAGACGCTTAAGCTCTGCAAATCGTTCAAAATATTGATTGCGTATAGTCTTGATGTGATCTGTGTATCTCATGGCTACGTGGTTTGTGTGTTAAGTATAAAGATTTTAGCTTTCTTTGGCTTAGGTTCGAGCAGCTCCGCCGCCTTGCACATTAGCAGGGCGATGATGCCATCTATTTTGTTGGTGCGACTATCACGGACTACCCTTCGGAGTCCTGTGTCGTTTTTTACTACCCGCACATTGGTAAACATCCATCGGGTCACTGGGTCGTTAAATCTTATCTTTTCTTTCAGTATATCATCCTCCAGTTTGGCAAGTGCAGGATTCATATAGGTAAATCCCTGCCCATAGGCAGCGCACTTGACCCCTTTGTCAGTGAGCCGCTGGACCAGTGACGCCGCAAATCTGCGGTCATAGTATATTTTGCGGATGGAATATTTTTTATAGTCACGTACTATGACATCTTCTACTAGGTTGTAATCCATAACTTCGCCACCATATTCGTACGACACGATCAGGTGACCTTCTTCGAGCCATTTTTGATAGTCCACCCCATCGGTCTTATCTATCAGTTTTTTTTCTGTGATGAAGTATCTCGGGATCACCGTACCGTCATCCATATGCATGACAAATGCTAGGATATCTTTTGTCTCTGCAAGATCGAGCCCTGACAATCCGCCAAATCCTATATAGTCATCGATTTCAAATGGGATCATGCACCTATTGACCAACTCATCCCTGATCCAGGTGTCGGATGATGATACCCATAGTCCACAGTGTTTGGTCTTAAAATCCGTCTCCTTTGTACCGCCCAAATTTTTTGCAGCGGTTGCCTGTGATCTTAGAAATGCATAGGTAGGTGACTCCCCGATGTTGGGATTTGCTTTTGGCCAGTTTTTTTCAGCGTAAATATCATCATCAGGATCGAGCCCAAAAAAAATACAAAACAGCTGGTTGTCTTGGAATATACCCTTCAGCACATTTCCGCAGTATTCTGCAAAACCAAAGCAGGGTACGAAAAGATTATTACCAGGAGTGGTTATTCGCAAAAATAAAGGCTGCGGTCTTCCTGCCATGGCGGATTTGGTATTATCGACGACATCGTTGTGTTTGTGAAGGTGATACTCATCTGCCACAGCACCTGAAGGATGCGACCCTTCTATATTGTCCGCTTCCTTGGATGCCGTTTCGATGACACTTAGGTTTTCTAAATGCAGAATCGTTTGATTTGGCGATCTATGGCTTTTCGACATAGATATCATATGTGAGATATCGTACTCCTTCACATATTTTGAAAGCATCGCTTTAGCGACCTTAAAACAGATAGCGGCTTGCTTCCTGTTTGTAGCAGTGAACAAATACTGACCCATCCCTTCCCCTTCCAGGAGAAACATGGCGGCAATGATGGCACCCATTAGCGTAGACTTCGCATTTTTTTTTGGCACTTGGATATAAGCATCATTGTATCGGCGCAGCTTGGTTTTCCTATCTTTCCACCCAAATATGGATGCAATGATAAAAGCTTGGAAAGGTTGGATAGGAAATAGTTGACCAGCTAAAGGGCCCTCTACAAGTCTAAACATAGATATCTGCTCTATCCATATGTCTGCTTCCTTTTCATCAAAATAATAACCAAATCCAGTCCGCTTCATATCATCAATGTGCCTCTGCACTGCAAGCTGCTCCAGATAGGATGCTTTTCTACGACCCGTACGGACATCATTTATATATTGCTTATAAAGTTTCAGCGATTTTTATTTTAACTGTTTTTTTCGGTTGATCAGTTCGATGGCTGCATTTCCATTAGTTTTTTGTTCCGAAGTTCCCAATTTGAGTCGCATCCTGGCGGCTGGTGTAAAACCATACTGCGCAGCAAGTTTGTTGGCATTGGTCAAAGCCGTTGTGGCGGCGGTGTAGAGCGGGTTCACCTTTTCTGACCCAGTACCGGTGCTGATCGTATATTCAGAACCCATCTGAGTCATGCATTTCCAATATATTGACATTTCATTACATATGATCTGAAGGTTAAATACATCAATGCTTTGTAGTAAATTAAGCTGTATCAATTCAGTGCATATCGTATTCCAAACATTTCGGGCTACATGATCAAACATTTCGGGCGGATCAGGAATCTCTTTGACCGAGTTAAAAGATATAGTATCCTTTTTATCTCGATCTTTACGATACGTACCTTCCATTTTTTTTATAGCTGCGGATTTTGGTGGGCGACCTCTTGTCATACTCTTATTAGATTTTTGACTTTTGCAAAATCAGTGACCAAAATAAAATCAGACTTTACACCAAAATCAATGCACCCATTGATCCTAACTACATTATAATTACTCTCACCTATTTCATAAATCAGCGCTAAATATTCACCCGAGTTAGTTAGTTGGTCAAATTGCAAAACTAAATCAATGTCAACCTGAAAGGAGTACAACCTACCTTTGTTCAATTTAACATAATGGAGAGCATGCGTCTGTAGAGACGTACCAAAAAAATACGGAAATAGATATCTTTGTTTGGCCACAAGGTCAGGAATCACG
>JBATLS010000633.1:0-8771 GCA_049289435.1 Saprospiraceae bacterium
GTAGTCAAGGAGGCTCCAGAAGCAGAGGTGGAGGCCAGAAGGGAAGTAACCTAAGAATTAAGGTAGCACTCACGCTAGAAGAAATAGATACTGGGGTAACCAAAAAAATAAAGGTTAAAAAACAAGTCACCTGTAAGACATGTAGCGGGTCAGGCGCTAAAGACAGAAATAGTGTCAATACATGTGGCACTTGCCAAGGTTCTGGTTATGTAAGACAGGTCAAAAATACTTTTCTCGGTCAGATGCAAACCACTGGAGTATGTCCCAAGTGTAATGGGGCAGGAAAGACGGTCACAGCAGCTTGCGGTACTTGTCGGGGTGACGGCAGGACCATGGATGAAGAACTCATCGAAATAGAAATCCCCGCGGGTGTACAGGAAGGCATGCAATTGTCTATGAGAGGAAAAGGAAATGCAGGTCAAAGCGGTGGACCTTCCGGAGATCTGCTTATCAATATAGAGGAGAAAACACACGATCATTTCAGCAGGGACAATATGAATGTGATATATGATCTCTTTTTAAATTTTGCAGATGCTGCTCTGGGCACCAATGCAGAAGTACCTACACTCTCGGGCAATGTAAAAGTCAAAATACCGCCGGGAACGCAAGCAGGAAAAATATTCAGGCTCAAGGGGAAAGGCCTTCCATCGTTGCAGCAATATGGCAAAGGAGACCAGCTCATCAATGTCAATATATGGACACCTAAGATACTCAATGACGAAGAAACTTTAATGTTGGAAAAGATGAGAACGATGGCCAATTTTGATCCCAAACCCAATAGTGGAGAGAAGGGATTTTTTGAGCGTATGAAAGAATATTTTAACTAATTCTGGAGGTATATTTTGGCAAGGAAAAAGAAGACTATTGACCACCTGAAAATCACAGGTATCGCAGATAAGGGAAGAGCCGTGGGCAGAACTGACACAGGTGAAGTCATTTTTGTGACAGGAGCAGTACCCGGGGATGAGATAGAAGCCTTCGTAATGCGTAAGAAAAAATCTCATTCTGAGGCCATCATCAAAAGATATCTCAAATATTCTGAGGAGAGAATTGATGCTAAATGCCAGCACTTCGGAGTCTGTGGCGGATGTAAGTGGCAACATTTGGACTATCAGGCACAACTCAAATATAAAGAACAAGCGGTCAAAGATGCCATCAGAAGGATTGCCAAACTCGATGAATCCATAGTCCTGCCTATCATGGGATGTGACCATCAATATACTTATCGCAACAAATTAGAATACAGTTTCTCCACCAAAAGATGGGTCACCACAGACGAAGCGGCAACAGAAGAAACCATTGACCAGCCGGGAGCTTTGGGATTTCACAGACCTGGGTCGTTTGACAAAATAGTAGATATACACGAATGTCTCTTGCAGGATGACCTGACCAATAAAATCCGCAACAGGATACGTGAATATGCCCACCAAAATCTATTGTCTTTTTATCATACACGGGTGCATAGTGGTCTATTGAGGAATATGATCATCAGAAATACTACCATCGGCGAGTGGATGGTCATCATGATTTTTGGATATGATGAGCCTGACACTATTTTGCCTTTGATGGAGATGTTGGATAGTGAGTTTAAAGAGATTACCTCGCTCCATTATATCATCAATACCAAAGTCAATGATACGATCTATGATCTTGATGTGACCAACTACAAAGGAAGTCCATATATAGTGGAGCAATTGGGAGATGTAAAATACAAGATAGGACCAAAATCCTTTTTTCAGACCAACCCCAGGCAAGCGATTAGATTATTTGATACAGCTATGCAATATGCAGAACTCAATCCTTCTGACAATTTGTATGACCTATACACAGGTCTGGGCAGTATCGCTTTATATGCAGCGGCCAATGTAGCGCATGTCACAGGTATAGAAGAGATACCTGAAGCCATTGACGATGCCAATATCAACAAATCATTCAATGGTATAGAAAATGCGACATTTTATGCCGGAGATGTCAGACTTTTGCTCAATGATGATTTTATAGCCAAACATGGCAGGGCAGATGTAGTCATCACAGACCCACCCAGGTCAGGTATGCATGAGGATGTAGTAAGGACGCTATTGGAATTGGAAGCTCCAAGGTTGGTGTATATAAGTTGCAATCCTTCTACTCAAGCCAGAGATTTAGCTTTGCTGAAAGAAAAATATATCATTGTAGCGGTACAACCTGTGGATATGTTTCCACATACACATCATATAGAGAGTGTTGCACAACTGAAACTAAAATAGGATCATGAGCCAGATAGATAAATTTTTGATTTTAGAAAAACAAATACAGCCGTACAAAAAGATTCTTGCTCAAGCCTCTGACATCATACTTGACGAAAATGTGTCTAAATACCCCATATTTATCATCCACCAGCAAGAGTTGGATATGGGAGTGCTGCTGATAGAAGCAGGTAAGCAATTCAAATGGTCTGTCAATGCATCTACCTTGGAAGAGTTTGTGACCAAAGAGCTTATATTTATGGAGAAAGCACAAGATTTTATAGCGACATACAAAGACCCCGAAGAGCACCTTTGCCTCTTCGTACTCAGTGAACTGGGGGCGCAGTTTATTTTTATACCAAGATAAGGGAAATAAATTGTTTTTCAAAGATTCTAATATCAGAGCACCAGACACCTCATAGTTTACAACTATAAAAATATACATTTTTCAATTGCTACTTGGCTTAGGTCAAAACAGAGTTTAGTTTGTCTGCGGATTGTGCCAATTGCTTGTCCCAATATCTATCTCCTGATAGATCGGGACGATTGTTTTCGGGAGATAGATTTCGGGATTCCGTTTTCCTTTTTTGCAAAACAAGGGTATTATTTGCCGTGCCACAGGCAGACAGGCCGTGCCGTAGGCAGACAGGCCATGCCAAAGGCAGACAGGCTCTGTTTTATTGAGCAGGAGTATGGAGTTCTTGATATATTTTCTTCAGGTTTTATTCATTTTATCCATGCTCATTTTACAAATTTCGTATCCTTGGCAGCCCAAAGATACCTGCACGCATAGCTCCTGTATGGTCGCCAAGACTCTGCTATCTGATGCAAGTCGAGCATCATTTGTTTCTTCTCTGTAGTGACGCTATATAGTGTGATCATATGATTGCGGATGATCAGATCGTCCAAAGGCAACACATCTTCTCTGTACAGTGAAAACATCAGGATCATCTCGACCGTCCACTTGCCTACCCCCTTGATTTGGGTCAATTCTGTTATAATGTCATCATCGCTTATCCCACTCCAATCTGTGTCATATAAGTTGTTTTCGTCAAAGTGACGCACCACATTCTGTATATAATTGGCTTTCTGATATGAAAGCCCCAGAGATCTAAGGTCTTCTACAGATTTTTGTAAAATTTGTATAGGAATTGATTGATTTGTATCGAATGAAGTCAAAAATCTGTTATAAATCGTGGCAGCAGCAGTGGTGGAAAGTTGCTGCGATACAATAGATCGTAGCAAATCATCAAATACAGCGATGGGTTCCTTATGGATATGCAAGTCACAATGATCAATGATAGGCACTAAAATGGCATCTTTTTTTAGGTGATTGATGATCTTTGACGTTATATTTGTATTTGGCATGATAATGGAATTATATAATTTATTTATGTCATGAAATATAATAACCTATTCCAAACCTTAAAAGTAAGTATATTGAAGATATCTATCGGAATATTATTTATTACACTTGGATCGATATCTTTGTTTGGTCAAGCATTCAATATCACTCCAAAATCCAAGGTAAGCGGAATGCCGGGTAATGTCTATAACGATGTGTGGGGATATACTGATGCGCAGGGCAAAGAATACGCTATCGTTGGCAGTAGTGCCGCCATCAATATCTATGATGTAACGGACTGTGCCAATCCCATTCAAAAAATGACTTATCTCGATACAACGGGTATCACATGGCGGGACTTTAAGACCTACCAAAATTATGCATATGCAGTCTGTGACGGTATTCCTTGTATTGATGGTCTCCAGATCATCAATCTAGATAACTATACGGTCACTCAGGATGTATCGACTTTTTCCAGAGCTCACAATATTTTTATAGATGTACCCAATGGCAGACTATATGTAGTAGGTTCAAATGCTTCCAATGGGCAGATTACTATTTATACCTTGGACACTGAGATCGTCAACGGAGTCACCTATGCGGGAACACCAGCAAATCCTGTATTGTTAAAGAAATTTTCGACATCCTACATCCACGATATTTATGTAAAAGATAACATCGCTTATGCATCACACGGAACCAAAGGCTATATCATGTGGGACGTATCCAATCCCGCCAATATCACGCAACTGGCTTCCAATTTGGATGCATCGGGATATAACCACAGCAGTTGGGTCAGTACGGATGGCCAATATGCCTATGTAGCAGAGGAAGTACCGAGAGGGCGACCTCTGAAAATTTTTAAAATTACGGGTACAGGCTTGGGTACTTCTGTCAATTTAATTGACACTTTTAGAACTCCATTAGAAGCTCCGTTATATTATAACAATCGACCCCATAATCCCTTTGTCAAAGGAGATACTCTTTTTGTGTCTTACTATGAAGATGGAGTTCAGGTGTTTGATATATCTCAACCCTTATTACCGAAAAGGATTGCATATTATGACACATACACGCTCCAAAACGGGTTGGGTTATTCAATACCGGCACACGACTGGAAAGGACCATGGGGAGTATATCCGTTCTTGCCATCAGGATGTATCCTGGCTAGTGATATTACTCAGGGGTTGTTTACATTTAAGGTCAATATATCTCCGTCTCAAGGAGCTACTACATCGAGAATGGCAGAAATGGACAATGCAGATCTCGTATTTCAAACCCTGGATAAAGGCCCTGTATTGGTATCACCTACTGGAAATTGCTATAGAGTCGCCATCAATCTATCCGGGGATGTGATCACCCAGCAAATCATCTGCCACACCAATGGCGAACCGCTAGTCTCTTTATCGGCATCTGATCTGACCATTGCCTCATCTGCCTATGGGATCATACTAAAAAATACAAGCACTACTTGTGCCAAAATCACTATCAACACGTCTGGTATGCTTGTATCTCAGACTGCCTCCTGTATCTCCACTCCACAGCAGATCATCATAGCAGACCGGAATTTATTGATCACCAATCCTGCATATGGATTGATAATGTCTGACTCCAACAATATTTGCTATAGAATCTGTGTGGATCAAAATGGTTTATTGGTAAGTACTCCGCTGACAAATTGTCCTTGATGTCAATTTTAGAACACTAGAACTTTTGCGATTTAAGGCTATAAAAAATATCCATTTTTCAATTGCAGCTTGCTTCAGCCAGTGGACAATGGGTGTTTATATCTCCCGATAGTTATCCTTTAGATTTGCATTCTTTGAGTAAAATATGTTTTATACTTGCCATCTGAGATTGCAAGGCCATTATTTGTCATGCCAAAGTCAGACAGGCCATGCCAAAGGCAGACAGGCCCTATTTTATTGAGCAGGGGACTGGAGTTTTGAAATTATATCGAATTGACGACTTTCTGTATTTTTTTTTCCGTTATTGAATGATTTTCATTTCCATGATTGTGGCTATGCTTTTAGCTCTTTCTTTGAGCAATGATGCATTTTCGCCTTCATAAGATTCATCAATGGTGAGGTTAAAAAGTGCCAACCATCTTTGGAAGTGTTCGGGCTTGAGCGGTTGTGTCTGATTGAGTTTTTGGTGTTTGGCCATAGGATTGCCACTGTACCCCCCAGTATAAAAAACCACATTTTCCCAAAAATCGACCATGACAGGCAGGTGCGCTTCCCAGTTGACATCAGCAAACATATGACCTACTGATTCATCAATTTTGACTTTATCGTAAAAGGCGTCTATGATTTTTTGAATATCTGATCTGTTTTGAATATCTGATTTTGTCATCTTAGTACATTTATAAATTTTTAAAACATACTGCTTGTCTTTTTATTTTTTGCGACACTTTTGAGCCGCAACAGAATTTTATTATAGATTTTTAGATTAAATTTAAAGATCTTTTTTTCTAAATCTGGTGAGAGACACGGTGTAAGGAATCACAATCCAAAGCATCATCAAACCAAAAGACACAATGATGCCCAGACTAGACCCAAACATTTTTTTGAAAATGGCTCCCGTATATCCCATCAATGCTGATACATCCACTTGCAGGAGCACCATGATTCTACCCAAATCTATCGGATTGAGTGAAGACACGATGACCATTCCTTTCTCAATAGGATAATCAGAAAACTGAAACATAAAAAACAATACAAGCCCATCATATATCAATGTTAAAAACAACCATGACAATATAGATAATCCTATTCCTCTGGCTTTGTCTCTTGACAAAATAGAACATAATACTGCTATAGAAATAAATATAGTCGTGATAATCATTCCAGTTAGAATAACCATTAATCCTGTTAGGTCGGGCACAAACATCAAGACTGGTATCCCTATCCCAACCAGAAATGCGGCATTGAGTGATACTACAAGACCAGCAAACATACTATTCCATATGGTGCTTCTCTTGACGGGTTGACTGACCAGTAGCTCTATAAACTCTCCACTGTTATAGACATAGATGTTTGAAAATATAATGGATACCAATGGCACTGTGAGCAATATCAGATTGAGAAGCGATAAGATGCCCTTGGCCGTATTGTCCTCCAGACTGAAGACGCTCCAAGCAAATACTGCCAATACCAGAGTATAAATCAGGACAATTTTGTTTTTTAAAATATCTGTAATTACAAATCCAGTGATTTTTTTCATGACAAGGTTGATTTTAGCAGACGGGCTATTGCCTTAGATATTTTAGTTTCGCCTGTTTCATCATATAATTCGGCGATAGATTTGTAAAGTACTATCTCTCCTTCCTGCATGAAGATGACATGTGTGAGCAATTCGTCCAATTCATTGAGCAAATGTGAAGTGATGAGTAAGAGTTTGCCCTTTTCTCTTTCCCGGATGATCTTTTCTCTGAGTATTTCAGAAGATAGTACATCCAGTCCCGCTGTCGGCTCATCCAAAATCAATACGTCCGGATCGAATAAAAAAGCCAGAGTTGCACTCACTTTTTGAGTAGTACCTCCAGACAACGTCCGCATTTTTTTGTCAGATATTTTGTCCAGTCCAAATGCATACCAGAGCTCATCATCGATCTTACCAGTATATTTTCTGATACTTTTGATCATATTGACCACTTGTAGGATGGTCATATTTTCGGGATATCGACCTATCTGAGGCATGTACCCGATGTGGTTTTTATAGTGCACATCCCCAATGATATTTTTTCCCTTGTACCTGATCTCTCCCTTAGTAGGTATGACCATGCTGAGGATGGATTTGATCATGGTGGTTTTGCCACAGGCATTCGGCCCTATCAGCCCGATACACTGTCGCTCGCCCAGATACAGATTTATATCTTTTAGTACCTCTATTTTGCTAAATTTTTTATGAATTTCTCTTAATTCTATCATAACTGATATGCTTTCATCATGGGCTGATTGTCCCTAAAATTATCCGGTGTGAGGCTCGGAATCAACTTCTCTGTACGCTCCATCAAAGTAACCATAAAACTACGATAAAGTAACATGGCTATGGGATTATTCTCAATGATCGTAGAAAAAATGCTCAACGGATGATATGGAATATCGCCATGATTGTCCTTATCCATATCATACCCTTCGTACTTATCCCAGTAGTTTTTGTCAAATGTATTGAGCACAAGAGATCCATTTGTAGTCACATCAAAGGTGTTGGCGAAAAAATTATTCTCAGTGATGGTGTTGTCCATACAGTTGGCTTGTATCTTCAGTCCCCATCCATTGTCTGCAAACACATTCTTTTTGATCATCATTCTATTGGCACCTTCCAGATACAAGGCTATGGTATTGTCCAAAAACCTATTGCCAATGATCTCAGCGTCCGATATATCTTTAAGCAAAATACCATAGGCGGCATCACCCGTACTCATTTTAAAAGTGTTGCTATACATCACTACTTCTTTGCTATACATGACTGCCACTCCTGCACCATTGGTATCAAAATAATTGTTTACGTAAGCGTCTTGATGGGAAAACATAAAGTGCAAGCCATACCTGATGTTAAACTTTGAAATGTTGCGCCACACGACGGAGTTGGTCACAAACTCAAAATATATACCATCTCTATGTCCCTGTACATTATTTCCTATGATCTGAAGACTGTCGCTTTTCCAACAGTGGATTCCATTGCCAATTTGTTGCTCTTCGATACCATATGCTTTGATCTTATTGTTGCGAATCAGGCAGTGCTGACTGTACTGAATATAAATACCAAAAAAATTATTGTCCAAAACATTGTTTTGTATGGTTACCCCTTTGGCATCATACACCTTGATACCGCATGGATCTACCAATGTACCTATACCTGAGTTGCACACCATAAAGCCAGAGATGACTACACTATCGGACTTGATAGATACTACTTCATACTTATTTTGGCCGTCCAAGACTGGGAGGCCTTCGCCAAGTAGTACTATCTTTTTATTGATGACAATATTGCCTTCTTTATACTGACTGTGTCGAACGATGAGAGTATCGTAATCAACAGCTCTTGAGAGGGCTTCTCTGATGGTTCTAAAATCACCATTTCGACCTACATAGATGGTTTTGCCAAGGACATCTTGCCCGGCAAATAGTAAATAGATCCCTATGACCACCAGAATTCTCAAAGTATCTTTAATTTTTTAATAAATAATTCCATTC
>JBATLS010000634.1:0-19522 GCA_049289435.1 Saprospiraceae bacterium
ACCTTTTACTGGCCAACAAGATACTTTGGTCGAATTAGGTATGACTTCTTTTACTTATGCTGAAAATGGTGGTATTGGTTCATTTCCTCCAGCCACTCAAGATCCACAAAGGGGCAGGGAAACTGGATTTTACAACTATATCAGAGGATTTTGGGCAGATGGTACACCTGTGACTTTCGGTGGTTCGGGATACAATCCTGGCAGCAGAGACACCATCAGATATGTGTTTCCCGATGATCCCAACAAAGTGACTGGATGGTCTATGTGTACCGCCGCATTGCCCTTTGGTGATAGACGTACTATGCAGGCTACGGGGCCCTTGTTACTCCAACCCGGAGCCACCAACGAATTGATCATGGGGGTCGTATTTGTTCCTGATCTGGACTATCCCTGTCCGGATATTACCCGACTTAGATTTGCAGATGATATTGCACAGGCATTATTTGACAACTGTTTTGATATCACAGACGGACCGGATGCACCAGATATCACCGCCGTAGAGTTGGATAAAGAGCTCATCATCATGTTTTCAAATGAAGCCACTTCCAATAATTTTAATGAAAGCTACGAGGAGAAAGACCTACAAGCTCCCAGAGATGTAGATAATTTGTATAGGTTTGAAGGCTATAAACTCTATCAATTGGCCAATGCAAGTGTGACTGCTCAGGAGCTGGGTGATGTATCTAAAGCCAGACTTATCGCACAGGTTGATGTCAAAAATGGAGTGCAAGATATTGTCAATTGGACAGGCCTTACCAATCCTATAGATCCGATATTTGGTGCTCCGGTATGGATACCTACCAAAGAAGTGACAGGTAACAATACAGGCATAAGTAATACCTTCAGGATCACTGAAGACCAGTTTGCCCTGCAAGACAGAAAGCTTGTAAATCATCGACAATACCACTTCTTGTCCTTGGCTTATGCACACAATGATTGGAAAAAATTCAATAATGTCACTGGAGAAGGTCAACGAAGAGCTTATCTCGAAGGAAGGGGCAATGTGGGAGGACCAGAAAAGAGAGCATATACACTTGTACCCAGACCTATTGTGTATGAAGAGCTCCAAGCATCATATGGCGAAGGACCCTTAGTCACCAGAATCTCAGGAGAGGGCAACCCTGGAAAATTTCTTGATATGGACTCCACTATGTATTCCCTCATACTCAACAAACAACATGGTGGGAAGATCCTGTACAAAACTGGTTCAGGACCTATAGATGCTAAAGTGATCAATCCACTATTGATAAAAGACGGTAAGTACAGATTGGAAATATCGGGCAATTTTGACAATTCGAGAGCCATTTGCTCATTTGACGATAAAGCAGTTTGGAAGCTTACGGATGTAGCAGCAAATAAAATTTTACTCCAAAACCGTCCTCTGGCCTATGTAAGAGAATATATCATCAATAATCTAGGCTTCTCGATCACAGTAGGGACTGAGGATGATCCGGGGGTGAGTAAAACTGGCAAAAATGGGGGTATCGGAGCCAGATTAGAATATAAAAATCCAGTTGGCCCAAGATGGTTTAATGCAGTGCGTGATGGCGGGATCTATCAATCTTCAGCAGCTGGAAATGCCAGTTTTCCATTCCTAGATTTGGTTAGAAATGGTTTTGCTCTAGATCCAAATGATGCCTTGTCAAAATTGGACGATGGGTTTTTTGTTCCATTCCTATCCACCAGATTTGAGGTAGATCCAGACTTACCTTTTTATCTAAGCCCCGCTGCAAGGGAGTTTCAGGCATTTATGACCACCTCGAGCAACAATAGCATCAGATATCGAGACCTTAACAATGTCGATATAGTATTTACAAACAATAAAGCACTATGGAGTAAGTGTATCGTAGTCGAAACAGCAAGCCCTGATTATACCAATAATAACCTCGCAACCATAGACAACACTAGAAATTTTGAAGTCAGAAGGACACCATCTATAGACAAAGAAGGTAAGCCTCTCAATGACAATACTTTTGGCTTTAGTTATTTTCCGGGATATGCCATAGATGTGGAGACCGGCAAAAGATTAAATATATTTTTTGGAGAAAATAGTGTTTATTCAGGGACAAATGTTGGAATTTTGGATGGTAGAAACCCTATAGGTGGAGACCTGATCTATAACCCTTCTTCCCAAACGATTGCACAGGGGATTCAAGATTTTAGAGTGGCTGTATTTGGGGCACAGCACTACATATATGTCACCAGACAAGAGTACGATGAGTGCAAGACATTGGAGACTAGGCTGAGAAAAGGATCCTCTACGCTAAATAAAGCGAAAGCCGGGCCTGCAGTAACTTGGGTATCATTCCCCTTAGGCGTAGCAAGTGCACCCATGTTGTCTTTAGCCAATGGTTTGATACCCAATGATCTGACGGTGAAGCTTAGGGTCAACAATCCTTATGGACAATCCAGAAAATATACCACCGATCGAGAGAGAGATTGCGAGTCGGATGGCGATTTGCCAGTCTATGAATTTGAGTTCAGAAGCAAGGAATCCAAACAGCTGGCTACCCAGGAGGAATACATAGGTGCTTTATCCAATGTCAATGTAGTGCCCAACCCATATTATGCATATAGTTCGTATGAGACATCACAGTTTACAAATGTCATCAAGATCACAAATCTGCCTGCCAAAGCGATGGTAACGATTTATAGTATAGACGGTAGTTTTATCAGGCAATACAGCAGGGATGAAAGAGGAGCCATTTTGTCAGGTAGTAACCGACCCACTTCTACAGGGCAGGTGTATCCTGATCTGGAGTGGGACATGAAAAATTTTAAAGAAATCCCTGTGGCCAGTGGGGTATATCTCATCCATATTGTGGCTCCTGAGTATGGAGAGGAGCGTACCATCAAATGGTTTGGTATTGGCAGGAAGTTTGACCCAAGTGGATTATAGATTGAAAGATAGCAGATATTAAATAGAAATGTAATGAAATTTTACCTGATTATAGCCTTTTGTACTTTATTCTCATTAACCATCGATGCCGGCAATCCTGACAGACAAGGGCAAGCGGGTGCAGCAGAGTTGCTCATGAATCCTTGGGGACGTAGTGCTGGACTCCACTCCATGAGTACATCATCCGTCATAGGCATCGAAGCCATGCGGATCAATATCGCTGGTCTGAGTCGAATCAAAAAATTTGAAATAGGAGTGTCTCACAATCGCCTTTTTGAAGGCACTGGCATGAGTTTAAATAGTCTCGGATTGGGATTTAAAATGGGTCAATCCGGAGCTTTTGGTATAGAAATAGCATCCCTTGATTTTGGTCAAATACCTGTGACAACAGTCCAGATGCCGGGTGGTACAGGTGGGTTTTTGTCTCCCAGTTTTTTTCAGCTTGGCATGGGCTATTCATATACTTATGCCAATAAGATATCCGTCGGTATGTTGGTAAGATTGGTGTCAGAGGGCATTCAGGATGTGACCGCCTCTGGGGTAGCGCTGGATGCAGGCGTGCAGTATGTTTCGGGTCCAAAGGACAATTTCAGATTGGGTATTTCATTGCGCAATGTGGGATCGCCTATGGCGTTTGGTGGCGAAGGCTTGTCCACCAAGAGACCCAATCCATCTGGAGAAGTGATTTATGAACTGACTTATGATGTCAGGGCAGCCAGCTTCGAATTGCCATCTATGCTCAATATGGGAGTATCATATGATTATTTTTTAGGTGATAAGAATTATATCAGAACATTGGCAAATTTTACTTCCAATGCATTTTCAAGAGATCAGGTAGGCGGTGGTCTGGAGTTTTCATTTGAAGATAGAGTAGTGCTCCGGGCAGCATACAAGCATGATTTGGGTAGTACTACAGATGATACCCGCAATATTTATACTGGTTTTGCCGCAGGAGCATCCGTAGAAGTGCCTTTTACCAAAGGCGGTGGCAACAATTTAGGTTTAGATTATGCCTACAGAACCACTAACCCTTTTAAGGGTACACACAATTTTACAGTTAGACTCGCATTTTAATCACTGGATTATGCAGTGACTTTGTCAGATCAAAATATATATTAAAATTCTATTTTTAATTTTAGGAGAACTTTTTGACCAAAACATTGGTTAATGATGTGATATAATGTTATATCAGCAAACGTTTTCACTTCAAAATCTGGGTGGGAACGTTTGTTTTTTTATTTTAATAAGTCAATTAAAAACACAGATGATGTCCACGATTTCATACATGACTCAGGAAGGATACGAAAAACTTAAACTGGAACTTGAGGAAATGAAAACCAAGGGAAGAGACGGTGTAGCAAAAGCCATTGCTGAAGCCAGAGAGAAAGGTGATTTGTCAGAAAACGCAGAGTATGATGCTGCAAAAAACGCACAAGGTATGCTCGAGATGAAAATCAATGAGATGGAAAAGGTATTTGCTAATGCCAGGATTATCGATCAAAGTCAGCTTGACATCTCAAAAGTCACCGTATTGAGCAATGTGACCATAAAAAATATGAAAAATAACAATGAAGTTACTTATAAACTGGTTGCTGAGGCTGAAGCAAATCTAAAGGAGAAAAAGATTTCCGTTACTTCACCGATTGGCACAGGGTTATTGGGCAAATCTATAGGCGACATTGCTGAGGTACAAACTCCAGCAGGAATGATTCAATTCAAAATAGTCAATATCTCATTGTAAGTATATGTCCACCATATTTTCAAAGATAGTCTCTGGCGAAATACCTGCTTACAAAATTGCAGAAGATGACCACTTTCTGGCATTTCTGGACGTATTTCCATTAGCAAAGGGTCACACGTTGGTGATTCCTAAAGTGGAGACAGATTATATATTTGATATGCACGATGCAGATATTGCTGCCATGATCATCTTTGCAAAAAAAGTTGCCATAGCCTTAGGGTCAGCCATCCCTTGTATCAAAGTGGGAATTTCGGTGATCGGACTGGAAGTAGCTCATGCGCACATACATTTGATACCCATGCAAGAGGTATCTGACATGAATTTCAGCAAAGAAAAATTGCGTTTTTCTAATGAACAAATGCAACAAATAGCAGAATCAATCAAGTCTAAGCTGTAGGCTTTTTATTTCCTTTGAATAAATAAATCAAGCCTCCTACGCCGATCGCTACAAATAATACTGAGATGTATTGTGCCTGACTCCAATCTAAACCCAACATCTGATACTTTTCGTTGACACGTACAAACTCTATAAAAAAGCGCTCTATGCCGTTGAGAATCATATAAATGAAAAAGATCGTACCCGGAATCTTAAATTTGTGTTTATTGATCCACAATAAAAAACAAGCCAATAGTCCAAAAGCCGTCTCATAGATAGGTGTCGGATACACTTTAGGATTCAATTGATGACAGTACCTCATCCCACAGCTCTCCAAGCAACTATCTTCGGTAGATAGCCCGGATATACGGGCACTTTTGAATACTTCTGGGTCGCATTGCGATAATAGTACTCCATCATTATTGACATTGTTGGGATAATCATAAGACCACAACCAATCTGGCAAAAACCACCAGTCTGGCATTGCGGAGGCCTCGATACCCCAGTCACCATCCCCTGATAATTGGCATCCGATTCTACCAACTGCATATCCCAGTAGGATCCCCATGCCTGCAATATCCATCATATATACAGGTCTGATTCCTATCTTTTTGACATACCAATATACCACTGCAAATGCCAAAATCAACCCACCATAAATATTGAGACCACTACCTGAAAACAACGACCCTAGGGGGTCTTTGAAAAAACCAGATAAGTCCTCTGCAATCGAAAATAACTTACTGCCCAATACACCCGAAAGACCTGCAATGATGATGATGTCATTAGTTTTGGCCGATGGGTACTGTAATATTTCTGATTTTTTGGGGGTTGGGTCAGCTTTTAGATTCTTATAGTAATAGTAGGCTGCTGTAGCAACTGCTGCTAACAGACCTATCCACCATATTCCTTTTTTAGAAAAAATAAATGATGCAGGATCACCTTTGAATGAATTGAATTCCATTAGCAACAGAGGCAGCTTTGCACCTATGATTAAAGAAAATAAGCTATTGATCGCAATATCCTGAATAGATAATTTCTCTTGATGGAACACGGTTATCTTCTGTGGCATGATCAGCCCATCTCTTTCTTTTCGTTTGAGTTCGGATCTCAACAAGACCCCGCAAGCACCCAATGCTATGACCAGCATAAATCCAAATGTCTTGAATATAGATGTCCAATTATCTACATCGGTGCCAAACAAATCATTGAATAGGTAGGATAAATCAGGATACATGCGTCATATATTTGTGTCAAAAGTACAAAATTACCGACATATCTGTAAATGTAGCATGGTTTTTGACTTTTATTCAATATTATGAGTATTTTCACCATATTTTACTCATGTTAGATACATATTTATGAAATATATTTTACCCATAGTTTTTTATTTTATTACGATTTTTAGCATTCAATCTCAGTCACCTGGATTGGTAGTCCAGACGGGAGTTACTTCATCCTTTTCGAAGGATAAAAACATCACTTTGGCAGGAGAAGGACATTATGGATGGATGGTGGGTGCCGATGCCAGACTGCTTGAAGGTGATTTGTATTTTATTATTGGCTTACAATATCATCAAACCAATTTGAAGTCAATATCTAAAATTAACTTTTTTAGCGAAAATGACTGGAAACTAATTGTCGGAAGAGCGGGTTTAGGATTTAATATCTTAAGAATAAATGAAAAACTTTCCCTTCGATCCAAGATCATTGGATCGGTCAATTTTGTCTCTGATGCACCTGAAAATGCATTGAACAAAGTTGGCTATACATTTATCAATGACTCATTTTTGGGAGCAGCCACAGGATTGGGGCTGACCATAGGCAGTTTTGATATAGATGTCGAATACCAATATGGGATCATCAATGCTTATAAAGAGCAGCCTAAATCAACTTTTGATATATGGACGCTAATGGCGGGTTTTCATTTTTAAAAAAATGGATTGGTACGTTTTTCTACACCTATAGTGGTAGGGTCTCCATGACCAGAATAGACGATGACTTCGTCAGGTAAAGTAAAAAATTTAGATTTTATCACCCTGGTCAATGTCTCCATATTACCACCAGGTAGATCAGTCCGTCCAATACTTCCCTTAAAAAGTACATCTCCCGCTATCAAGACCTTGGAACTTGACTCATAAAGCGATATACTCGCTGGAGAATGGCCAGGTGTAAATAGTACCTTCAGTGATGTATTGCCAAAAGTAACAAGATCTCCTTCGTCTATGAAAATGGATATTTCTGGTGATGGCGTATATCTGATTTGGTACATAGATGCCGTCTGAATACCAAAGTCCAAAATAGGTTGTTCCTTCTTGTGAGCTGTCAGTTTTAATCCATACTTACGGGAGACAAAATCATTGCCCAATATATGATCTATATGACAATGGGTATTGATCAATTGGGTGGGAGTCAATTGATGGCTCGAAATAAAAGCAGCCAATTCATCCTGTTCCATCATATTGCTACAACCCGGATCTATGATGACGCACTCCTTGGTTTCATCATAAAGGATATAAGTATTTTCTGAAAAATCATTGAAAGTAAAAGATCGAACTACCATAATATCAATAAAAATTGTAAAAAAATGCTCAAATGTACAATAAAAACAAGACGTCATCACATTAAGATCAGTTTTAAAAACACTATACTTAAAGTAAATTAAATTTCAAAAGTATTAGATTTAAATCTTTTGATTTTGAACATATTAAAACTAATATTTTTCGCAGTTTAATTTCTTTTGACTATAACTACTGTGTACCATAAGTTTAAAAGTGATAAGAAATATTTTATTAAAACTAAAAAAGTTATGTAAAGAAATCTACAATCATATATATATTCGACCCTATTAACTAATCCTTTATTAAAAAAGATCAGATATTGTTTTTAAATTGTTTATTTTTGCCCTCTGTTTTAAAACTGCTCTTTTTTCGATCAAATTTTTCAACCATATAGAATGAGATTTTTTAATTTTTTTACCCAAGAGTTAGCAGTTGACTTAGGCACTGCCAATACTCTTATCATCCAAAATGATAAGGTGGTCGTCGATGAACCATCTATCGTTGCCATCAATAGAAATACGGGCGAAGTCATTGCTGTTGGAAACAGGGCTATGCAAATGCATGAAAAGACCCACGACAATATAAAAACTATTAGACCATTGAAAGATGGAGTCATAGCTGACTTTCAAGCTGCGGAGGCACTCATCCAGGGCCTGATCAATATGATAGGCGAAAAAAGAAGATTTTTTACGCACCTCAAGATGGTCATTTGTATTCCCTCAGGCATTACCGAAGTAGAAAAAAGAGCCGTATTTGATTCTGCAGACCATGTGGACTCAAAAGAAACTTATCTCATACACGAACCTATGGCAGCGGCTCTGGGTATTGGCTTGGATGTAGAAGAACCCATAGGTAATATGGTGATAGACATAGGAGGCGGCACTACTGAGATAGCTGTTATTGCCCTTTCGGGAATTGTTACTGACCAATCCATCAGAATAGCAGGCGACGAATTTACGAGTGACATCATGGACTTCATGAAGCGAAAGCATAATATTATGATCGGAGAGCGTACGGCTGAACAAATAAAGATCAATGTTGGTGCAGCCATTATTGACTTGACAGATCCACCACCAAAATACGCTGTCAATGGCCGTGATATGCTCACAGGGATACCTAAGCAAGTGTTTACCAATCATTCAGAAGTTGCAGAAGCTCTTGACAAGTCTATTTCAAAGATTGAAGAAGCTGTACTTAAAGCCCTTGAAGACACTCCACCAGAACTGTCCTCTGATATTTATAAGACGGGTATCTATCTTACAGGAGGTGGTGCATTGTTGAGAGGTTTGGACAAAAGAATGTCCGCCAAAACCAAACTCAAAGTCCATATCGCAGAAGATCCGTTGAGAGCAGTAGTGAGAGGCACAGGTTTAGCACTTAAAAATTCTCATAGATACTCGTTCTTAATGGATAGGAAGAGTATCTAATATTTGTATTCAATAGAAATTCAAAATTTTGAATTTTAATTCTATCCAAAAGTAAAACTTCAACATTGAATGTACAATGTCATTCAGCTATTTGTAAAGTATGGAAGCCATATATTATTTATAATATTGGAGGTCGTATGTTTTACATTAATCGTGAATTACAATAAGGATCAAAAAGATATTTTTCTCAATTCGTCCAATTTATATGCTGCCAAAATCTCTGAGCAAAGGAGCAAAATAGTCAGATACTCTCATCTGAAGATCGAAAACGACAGTCTGATGCGTGAAAATGCTACGCTGATTGAAAATCTCATCAAGATAGAATATGCCACTGACAATATTCCTGCCAGCGACAGCAATTACAACCAATACCGCTTGATCCCAACGACCATCTGCAATAGTTCCCTCCATAAACGCAATAACTACTTTACCTTATGCAATGGAAGCAGAGAAGGAATCAGGGTGGACATGGGCGTCATTTCGTCCCACCAAGGCATCATTGGTATCATCAGAAATGTGTCTGAAAATTTTGCCGTCGTGATGTCTTTGCTTCATAGCCAAACCAGGATCAGCTGTGCCATCAAGAATAGAGCAGGTCATGGTAGTCTGGTGTGGAGAAGTATGGATCCTCAACGTATGGTATTGGAAGCCATCCCTAAACACGAAAAAATAGTAGTTGGTGATACTGTCATAACCAGTGGATATTCGACCATGTTTCCCAGAGGTATTTTAGTGGGTAAAGTTGAAAAATTTACAGTGCCCCCAGGCAGCAACAGTTACGATATCACGGTCAAACTATTCAATGATCTATCGAATACTAAGTATGCTTACGTCATTCAGAATCGATTTGCAGATGAGCAAACCAAACTCGAAAAAGAAGTGAATGATGAATAAAGCCATCCCTACAAATATCATTCGTTTTATCATCATCCTATTGGCCCAAGTATTGATTTTCAAGCATATCACCTTCGGTTTGGGAGGCACTACTTATGTACATTTTATAGTATATCCTTTAGCCATTCTTTTGTTTCCTATCAAAACCAGTCGGGTCATACTTTTATTTGCAGCATTCACTATGGGGATGATTGTGGATGTATTTTATGACTCTATAGGTATTCATGCAGCGGCATTAGTATTGACTGCGTATATCAGAAATATTGTGATCGCCTTACTAGAGCCGTTTGAAGGGTACAATTTGGACGATGTACCTACCATAAGCAATATGGGGTTTGGCTGGTTTATGTCCTACTTAAGTATCACACTTTTGATCCATACTTTTGTTTACTTTAGTATTGAAGCGTTTTCTTTCGTTTTCTTTTTTGAAATCTTCCTCAATACAATATTTAGCTTCATTTTTTCATTTATTTTAATAATACTAACTCAATTTATTTTTTCCACAAAATATTAATACGCTTCCATGAGGCCAGGTGAAGACCGAAAATATTATCTTTTTTATTGTATTGGTTTCGTATCGTTGATACTGACGTTGAAAGCAGCTCAACTGCAATTGTTTTCTACCAAATATAAGGAACAAGCTCAAAAAACGACCCTACAAAAAAGTCTGATATATCCATCCAGAGGGCTCATCATAGACAGAAACGGAAAGACGCTCGTATATAACAAACCCATTTATGTAGTATATGCTGTCTATCGCAAGATTGATCCAAAAATGGATACCACATTTTTCTGCTCCTTGCTGGGGATAGACAAGGAGACATTTACAAAAAACTTAAATAAGGATTGGAGCAACAGTCAATTTCACAAGTCTGTTCCTTTTGTTTTTCTATCCAAGGTAAGTCCAGAGCAATATGCCATCTTTCAGGAACATATGTACAAATTTCCCGGATTTAGTGTCGAAGAAAGGAGTATAAGAGGATATCCTCATACCAACGCATCACATGTATTGGGATATTTGGGCGAAGTGGATAGAAAAATCATTGAAAATTCGAATGGAGCCTATGCAATGGGAGATTACATAGGTATGACAGGACTAGAAGTGGCTTATGAGGCACAACTCACTGGCGGCAAAGGGGTCAGTTACGTACTAAAAGATAATCTGGGAAGGAGGGTTGGTACTTATGATAACGGCAGACTGGACAGCATGGCCATTCCTGGAGAAGATATCAATATCGGTATAGATCTGGACTTACAAGCATATGCTGATAGTCTGATGATGAACAAACGTGGTGGATTGGTAGCGATCGAACCATCTACTGGAGAAATCCTTGCTATGGTCAGTGCGCCTACATATGACCCTAATATACTAAGTCTGGATGAAAACAGAAGTGTTGGCATGATGTCACTACTCTATGATACCATCAATCGCCCACTCAATAATAGAGCAGTGACCAATAAGTATCCTCCGGGGTCTATATTTAAGCCCATCATTTCCCTGATAGCTATGCAAAAAGGGGTGACCTGGGCGGATAGATCCATGTCTTGTTTCGGTGGCTTTCGGCTCAGTGGCTCCAAGATTATGAAATGTCATGCACATGCACGTATCAACAATGTATCTGAAGCCATCCAATACTCATGCAATACATATTATCTTCAGATTACCAAAGATTTTTTGGACTTATATAGTTCCAAAAAGCCTGGTATGGGTCTGGATACTTTAGTCTCTTATCTTAGAGACTTTGGATTGGGGGATCGCTTGGGTCTGGACTACAGTTATGAAAGTAAAGGTTTTATACCAGACTCCAAATTTTATGACCGTGTATATAGAAAAGAAGCTTCTGGGTGGAAATCCATGTGGGTGCTGTCCTTAGGGATAGGACAAGGAGAGATGGAACTTACCACTGTCCAGATGGCCAATCTTGCCGCTACGCTCGCCAATAGAGGATATTACATCACCCCACACTTTATAAGAAGTTATGCTTCAGGCAAGCCGATACCTATAGAGTTTACTACAAAAAAGAAAATGAGAATCGACGCCAAACATTTTCTTCCAGTCATCGATGGGCTTGAGGCCGTAGTCACAGGTGGTACTGCTCGTATCGCTTTTGTACCTGGATTAGATATATGTGGTAAGACTGGAACATCACAGAATCCCCATGGAAATGATCACTCAGTTTTCTTTGGGTTTGCCCCCAAAAATAATCCAAAAATAGCCATCGCCGTATTTATCGAAAATGCTGGCTGGGGCGGTACTTGGGCCGCACCGATAGCTAGCCTGATGATGGAAAAGTATATCAATAAGACCATCTCCCCCGACAGGAAGTATCTGGAGGAGAAGATGTTTAAAGGATTGATAGGAACTGCACCTTTATCTCTCGCCGGAGTAGAATAATCCATCAGTCATTTCATAATTTGGTGTTTAATGAAAGTAAATTTCGCAAGATGACGTATATTGCTTTCTAAATTATTTTAGCATGGATTCGAGTCAGGTCATTTCTCATACCTTATTTACAGAGTTTGATATTTCGCTTTTTAAGACAGGTAAACATTACAGGCTTTATGAAAAAATGGGTGCTCATCCTATGACCCTCAATGGTGTAGAAGGTTGCTATTTTGCAGTATATGCTCCCAATGCTGAGAGACTATATGTAGTAGGTGATTTCAACCATTGGAAACATCAAAATTATATGCTCTATAGCCGATGGGACGGCTCGGGTATTTGGGAGGGATTTATTCCCAATGTTCATCATGGCATGGTGTATAAATACAAGATATACCCTTACAATAATGGTCGCATAAGAATGAAAGCTGATCCTTATGCTGTCAAAGCAGAAAAACCACCTCTATCAGGGTCAAGAGTATGGGATCTAAAATACACCTGGAACGACGGTGATTGGCTCAAAAACAGACCCCTCACAAATGCTAGTGACCAACCACACTCAGTCTATGAGATGCATTTTGGCTCGTGGAGACGTACTGGTGATGACCACAGATCACTTACCTATCTGGAAATGTGTGATCAACTCATCCCATATCTCAAGGAGATGGAATATACACACGTAGAATTTTTGCCATTGGCAGAGCATCCTTACGAACCCTCATGGGGATATCAAGTCTCTGGTTACTTTGCTGCTACCAGCCGATATGGAGATCCGGAGGAATTGATGCATCTCATCGACCAGTTGCATCAGGCAGATATAGGAGTCATCATCGATTGGGTGCCCGCTCATTTTCCTTCCGATGACTTTTCTTTGGCTACATTTGATGGATCGTGTGTGTACGAACACCCAGACAGGCGCAAGGGCTTTCATCCCGATTGGAATACATTGATATTTAATTTTGGCAGACCCGAGATCAAGAGCTTTTTAATTTCCAATGCCTTCTTCTGGCTCGAAAAATATCACATTGATGGTCTGAGGGTAGATGCCGTCTCCTCTATAGCATTTTTGGACTATTCCCGAAATGAAGGCGAATGGGAACCCAATCAACATGGCGGTAGAGAAAACCTGGATGCCATTACCTTTCTACAGGAATTCAATATAGCCGTGTATGGAGCTTTTCCAGGTATCCAGACCATTGCAGAAGAATCCACTTCTTATCCCATGGTTTCGAGACCGGTGTATCAGGGTGGTCTTGGTTTTGGGATGAAGTGGATGATGGGATGGATGCATGACACCATCGATTATTTCAAGCGAGAGTTTGTATATAGGATGTATCATCAGAATGATATCACATTCAGCATCGTTTACGCCTTTTCAGAAAACTTTATGCTTGCCTTATCTCACGACGAAGTAGTGCATGGCAAGGCTTCCATGATCGGTAAGATGAGTGGGGATGAGTGGCAAAAATTCGCTAATCTTCGAGTGTTATACAGTTATATGTTTACCCACCCAGGGACGAAGTTGCTTTTTATGGGCAATGATCTGGGACCATATACCGAATGGAATTTTACCTCCGAGTTAGAATGGAATCTCTTGGAGTATCCGCCACATCGAGGGTTAAATACCACCGTGAAAGCACTCAATCATTTGTACCGAACAGAGAGAGCATTATATCACTTCAACTTTAGTTTTGAAGGATTTGAATGGATTGACGCAGGAGATAGGGCCAACTCTATTTTGATTACACAGCGTAAGTCTGATATTAAAAACGATGTATTGATGATCATCTGTAATATGAATACAATGCCTCACATTGATTATAAAATTGGCCTGAATGCCAAGCAATCGTGGAAACTAATTTTCAATTCTGATGATCCTGCCTATTGGGGAAGCGGATATGAAGTCATAAAAGATCCCAAAACTGTTAAAAACATTTGGAATGGCCGGAATCATATGCTTACCATAAATATACCACCCCTTTCGGTGACAGTATATCGATTGATATCTTCGGTAGAAGACAAACCTATAGTAGTGAAAAAAGTAGTCGAAACAGGAAAAAAAATCATTAAAAAACCTTCTAATGATAATTCTAAAAAACCTGATTTTAAAAATTGAAAATTCGTACAAATCAGTATTATATGCTGTTATTTACATAATATCAAAATATAGTACTTTATTATTATTTAATTATGTACTCTTATAAAATATTATTTTGTTAAAAATGAGTTAATTAACTTGACAACGATGACTATTTAGCGTACTTTTGCATTATAATTCAAAATAAGCTAAAAAAAAGTTATGTTAAACATCATTAATATTATCGTACCGACACAAATCAAAGGTTTGGTCAAAGACATCACGGCTTCACAAGGTGGGCAGTGGGTCGAAAAAAAAGAACTTAGACAAAACGAAGCAAATAAAATTAACTCTAGTGAGTTTAATCCTAAAGCTTCCAGAACAAGATCGTTCTAAAAATAAAAGGTGATTTGTTAGTTAATAAAGAGGCGATGCAGTGATGTGTCGCCTTTTTTGTTGGTTTTATGTTAAAAATTATACTCAGAGTTAAATTATTTGATTGAAATCACCTTTTTGTCAAAAAAACTTACTAATTTTATGGTAAATTTTTCATTTCAGCTATTATATATATGACAAAAAGAATAAAAAAAGTTGCAGTACTGGGTTCAGGAGTGATGGGATCAGGTATAGCATGTCACCTCGCCAATGCAGGGTTAGAAGTTTTGATGCTCGACATAGTCCCATTTGATCTTGACGAAAAGTCTAAATCAAATCTGGCAGCCCGAAATAAAATTGCCAATACTTCACTTGCAGCAGCAATAAAATCAAAACCAGCACCACTTTACGAAGCATCATTTGCAGATAGAATCACTACCGGCAATTTTGATGACGACATGCCTAAGATCAGTGAGTGTGATTGGATCATAGAAGTGGTCGTCGAGAGACTTGATATTAAGCAGCAAGTATTTACTAAAGTAGATGCTTTGCGCAAACAGGGCTCTTTGGTGACTTCCAATACTTCCGGTATCCCAATTTCTCAACTTGCTTCAGGACGAAGTGCAGACTTTTGCAGTAATTTTTGCGGAACACATTTTTTCAATCCCGCCAGATATATGGCTTTGTTTGAAGTCATACCTCACACTGGGACTGACAAGGATGTCATAGATTTTTGGATGCACTATGCAGAAGTATATTTAGGTAAGAAAGCAGTATTGTGCAAAGATACTCCAGCTTTTATTGCAAATAGGATTGGTTTCTATAGTGGTAATAAAGTCGGTGAGCTCACAGAAAAATATGGTCTGACCATCGAAGAAGTGGATAAAATCACCGCTGACCCCATCGGATGGCCCAATACTGGCAGTTACAGACTCTTGGATCTGGTAGGACTGGATACATCTGTCAAAGTGACCAATGGCGTCATAGATAACTGCCCCAATGATGAGTATGTCCAAAAAATTAGAAACAGAGGGGTCGCAAAAGCTACTCAGTTTTTACTGGATAACAAGTTTTTGGGTGATAAGTCGGGACAAGGATTTTATAAAAAAACCGACCAAAGAGACGAAAAAGGTAGCAGGATTATTCTTGCATTGGATCTTAATACCTTGGAGTATAATCCAGCTCAAAAGCCCATGATTCCCGTCGTAGGCATAGCTAAGAAGGTGGAGATCATGGATAAAAGACTCAAAGAAATCATCGCTTCGGATGAGAAGTCCGGGCACTTTGTGAGAGATCTGCTGTGTGGCATGATGGTCTATGCTGCCAATAGAATTCCTGAAATCAGTGATAATATTTATAGTCTCGACAATGCCATGAAAGCTGGATACGCCTGGTCGTATGGTCCGTTTGAATATTGGGACATGATCGGCATAGAAGAGACGGCAGCTTTGTCCAAGACCTTGGGTGAGTCTGTTCCAGCATGGATCAATGATTTGATAGCTAAAGGGGTCAAGTCTTTCTACATTTCAGAAAATGGTAAAAGAAAATACTACAATCTGAATACTGGAAAATACGAAATCATACCTGGTACTGAACTGAATATCCATCTTGACAACTATCGTAGTAAGACCCCGGTATATAAAAACTCAGAGTGTATCATACACGATATAGATGATGGGGTATTGTGTTTTGAATTTACCTCCAAGTCCAATGCCATAGGAGATGGTATCGGTCAAGGGGCTCTCGAAGCATTGAATATTGCACAAAATGGAGATTGGGCCGGGATAGTCATAGGAAACAACGCTAAAAACTTTACCGTAGGTGCCAATCTGATGAATGTCGGCATGGTGGCTATGCAGAAAGATTTTAAGAAACTGGACGAAATGGTCGATGGTTTTCAACAAATCAATATGGCGATGAGATATGCTCCAATACCAGTAGTCACAGCTACTCAAGGGTATGTATTTGGTGGTGGATGTGAGATACTCATGCACACAGACGCAGCAGTTTGTCACGCAGAGTCTTATATTGGTCTGGTAGAAGTAGGAGTAGGGCTAATACCCGGAGGTGGAGGCACCAAAGAGTTTGCCGTAAGGGCTTCAGAAGCTTTTTTTGAAGGTGATGTACAAATTCCGACACTAGTCGAAAAACTAAAAGTCATAGCTACAGCAACAGTCTCCACATCTGCTTATGAAGGCTACAAACATGGATATCTACAGCATGAAAGAGACAGTATAGAGATGAATCTGTCTAAAGTATTAAGTACGGCCAAAGCAAAAGTATTGGAACTGGCCAGAAATTACACAGCGCCATTGCCTAAGCAGGTCACCGTATTGGGTAGAGGGGGTTTAGGTACGCTATACACGGCCCTTAATGAGTTTTATTTGGGTAAGTTTATGTCTGCGTATGATCTCGAGATAGCTCAGAAAGTAGCGTATGTTCTTTGCGGCGGCGATCTCACTGGTCAACAAATCGTATCCGAACAATACCTACTGGACATAGAGCGAGAGGCTTTCCTACAGTTGTTGGGCAATCAGAAGACGTTGGATAGGATTCAATATTTGCTGATGAACAATAAGCCTTTGCGCAATTAATATCAATGAGACATTATAATAAAATGGTAAATACCAATAATTAATAAAAGAAAAACAGATGAACGCATATATAATACAAGGATTCAGGTCGGCTGTCGGCAAGGCAAAAAAAGGTGGCTTCAAGAACTATCGGTCTGATGATTTAGCTGTAGATGTACTCAAGCATCTTATAGCACAAGTACCACAATTGGCTCCGACGGACATCGATGATGTGATCGTAGGATGTGCCAATCCGGAGGGAGAGCAAGGCTTGCAAATAGGGAGACTCATAGCGGCACGGTCATTTGGCAAAGAAGTACCTGGCATGACCATCAATAGATACTGTGCCTCGGGATTGGAGGCCATAGCCATCGCATCTTCCAAAATAAATGCCGGTATGGGTCATTGTTATATAGCTGGTGGAGCAGAGTCTATGTCTTTGATACCTATGACGGGGTACAAACTTGCACCAAGTTACAAAGCAACGATGGAAAATGTCAACTATCATGTCAGTATGGGTCATACTGCAGAGGCAGTTGCTGAAAAGTATAACATCAGTCGAGAAGCTTCGGATGCATTTTCGGTCAGATCTCATAAATTGGCGGGTGATGCCATCCAATCCGGCAAATTCAAAGGCGAAATTGTCCCAGTCAAAGTAAAGGAAGTCACCGTCATAGACAACAAAAGAGTAGAGCAAGAATATATCATCGATACAGATGAAGGTGTGCGATCAGATACATCTATGGAAGGATTGGCAAGATTGAGACCCGCTTTCAAGGCCAATGGAGTCGTAACAGCTGGCAACGCATCGCAAACATCAGATGGAGCAGCATTTGTATTGGTCATGAGCGAAGAAATGATGACTCGTCTGGGACTCAAGCCCATAGCAAGATTGATATCATGTGCAGTAGGTGGAGTTGACCCTTTATATATGGGTATAGGTCCGGTAGTGGCCATCCCAAAAGCGCTGAAACAAGCAGGCCTTACACTGAAAGACATAGACCTCATAGAACTCAACGAAGCATTTGCGGCGCAAGCCCTTGCAGTGATACAAGAGGCGGGACTCAATCCCGACATTGTCAATGTCAATGGTGGTGCTATCGCTCTAGGTCATCCACTGGGATGTACAGGTGCAAAATTATCCATACAGATCATCAACGAACTCAAACGCCGGAATAAAAAATACGGTATGGTCACTGCCTGTGTCGGTGGTGGACAAGGGATAGCCGGAATCATAGAGCGATTGGATTAAGATCATCATAATACATAGTTGGAATATCATAAATATAGTCTATTTTTGTAAAAATAGCTGATATGTCGTATTCCAAAATATTAGTCATAAGATTTTCATCTATTGGTGACATCGTATTAACCACACCGGTCATCAGATGCTTGAAACAACAGCTCAATGCTGAAATTCATTATTTAGTTAAACCGGGTTTTGCAAGTGTCATCCACGAAAATCCTAATATAGATAAGATACACCTATTGAAGGAATCTGTATCAGAAACCATAACCATACTCCAGAGTGAATCTTTTGATCTGGTGATTGATTTGCAAAAAAACCTAAGGTCTATACGTATTACCTCTGGACTGGACTGCAAAGTGATCAGATTTGATAAGCTTAATTTTAAGAAGTGGATGGCTGTCAATCTTAAGGTCAATCAATTGCCACAAGGAAAACATATTGTGGACAGGTATTTTAAAGCTTTAGATGAACTAGGCATTAAGGACGACGGGGAAGGTTTGGATTATTATATCATGCCGGAAGACGAGTATGATGCCCAAGGTCTTATCAATGGAATGAAATATCAGGTACTTGTGCTCGGGGCCACCTATTTTACCAAAAGGATACCTAAAGAAAAATGTATAGATATCATAGTATCATCAGAGCATCACACCATACTATTGGGTGGTAAAGATGTGAGCGAATTGGCCCATGAATTAGCTATTGTTTTTCCCGAAAAAGTCATCAACTACTGTGGTAAAATAGGATTGGGTGTGAGTGCTGGTATCATAAAACACGCTCAGAGAGTAGTCACCGGAGATACGGGTCTGATGCATATCGCAGCGGCATTTCACAAAGAGATCACTGTCCTATGGGGAAATACGATTCCCGAATTTGGTATGTATCCTCACTATGGTCACAAAAATCCTGACAGACATATAGATCTCCAAGTACAAAATCTACCGTGCCGACCGTGCTCTAAACTTGG
>JBATLS010000635.1:0-5402 GCA_049289435.1 Saprospiraceae bacterium
GGCCTATAGCTCAGTTGGTTAGAGCACCTGACTCTCCCGATTCCCGATAGCTATCGGGACGGGACAGGTGGTTCTAGGTTCTCATCAAAATTGCCACAAAATCGCTACCTGTATATTGGGCCACAAAAATAACGTTTTCTGGAACTTTAAATATTACATTCTTTGTTAAGAAATTATTCTTAACAAATCTCACTTTATAACAATGAGCTTTTGTTACATTCTATTTAGTAAAAAATTGGATAAATTCTATTCCGGGGCGACAAATGACTCTGTAGAATTGCGACTTGAAAAACACAAAACCAATTTTTTCGGAAATGAAAAATTTACAGCTAAGGCCGATGACTGGGAGGTGTTTTTAATCATTCCTGCTTTAGATTTTCCACATGCAACCCGAATAGAAGCACACATCAAAAAAATGAAAAGCAAAGTGTATATCCAAAATCTGGCAGCATATGAAGAGTTAAGAAGCAAATTATATAAAAACACCATAAAGGAAAATAATTAAAATCTAAACAGATGCTTGCTTAAATAATAAATGTTATTAATTTTGCACCCGCAAAAGGTAACAACGACCTTATTGTCGGGCCTATAGCTCAGTTGGTTAGAGCACCTGACTCATAATCAGGTGGTCCCAGGTTCAAGTCCTGGTGGGCCCACTTTGATATTCAAGGAGTTACGTTAATGTAGCTCCTTTTTTTATTTGCTATTCTGACACTATTCTGACACAAACCCCTTTCTTAGCATTTAATTGTTCCGCACCTACAAAACTATGGAAACGGAACATTAGCCATGATCTTCACATTTAATAAATTTATGGAACATGCAGTTTTTAAATCACTTTGGCTTTAGTAAGATGTTTTACTAAACTTAATTGTTTTTAAAGTTTTGATATATTCTCATTTATTGAGCTTGATTCATACTAAATACTGTTGTATCTTTGTCTCAAATGATACTGAAAAACTGAAAAACAAATACACGCCAAATCATATTATGCTTGCCCATCATGATTTAAATAAAATTGGTAATACGATTATTTATATCGTAAACAGAATCAGACCAGCTTACTTTACCAAAGTATTAAAGCTTCTTTATATCCTAGATGAGACTTCTGTTAAAGAAACTGGAGTGCCTTTTACTTGGCTAGATTATAAAGTGTGGAAAATGGGTCCAGTACCTGTTTTAGTTTATAATGAATTAAGAGATGTTTTACCAAGTAGGCCTAATGACTCATTATTATCTCAGTTTATATCTGTTAAGAGTACTGCAAACCCATCCGATAAAGAAAGAGAATCATTTATCATTTCATCTATGGCAAAGTTTTGCGATGATGAATTCTCAGAGTATGACATTGAACTCATGGATAAAATTATTAAATCGTATGGGGGAAAAACTGCAAGTGAATTAATTGATATTTTACATTCTGAAGGTAGCCTTTGGCATAACATCGTCACAGAAAAAGATTTGACGTTAGATTTTTCATTAATGCAAAATCGGAGTGACTTTTCAATTTCTTTTACTGATTTAATTAAAGATAGCGAAATAAAGCAACTTTCCTATAAAGCTGCTTATTCATCAATGGTGTTTGAACATGAATTAAATTAAATATGACTCAAGGGTCAATTTATTTTGTTGAGAGGTTTGAGTACGAAGATGGAGGAGAATCTACAGACAAGCTACTTATTGTACTTTATATTGATAATGTCAAAAGCATTGTAATAAGAGCACTACCTACTAGTCAGCAAAAAATTCCTAATTCTATTCTAAATAATGGCTGTACAAATAATGATATGTTCTCATTTTTTATGTTTGGAATGGGGATTGTAGTCGGTGTGAAAAATGATGGAAGCCCGTTTTCATTTGAGAAAAACACTTTTGTCTTCGTTCGAGACAATGTGAACACAATGAGTATTAGCGATCTAACAAAATACCAAGGTGGTAGGATTCGTTTAATTGCTAATCTAAATCCTGATAAATTCGAGCGTCTTATAAAGTGTGTTAAAAAAAGTAAACATTTGAAAAATAGAGTAAAAAAGGCATTTGAAGATCATAATCTTAATACAAAATAACCAATAACGTCACCCTAACCGTCACCTAATGACTATTAATTTTTAATCAATTGATTATCAATATACATTCAAGTCCTGGTGGGCCCACCCACTTAAAGACCCCGATAGCCATCGGGGTAATCGTCATTGATTAGGGATTTTTTGTTTTAGAGGTGTTTCCAAATATTGCATTTTAAGTGTCTATAACAAAATAATAAGTACAGAAATCGTTTTCACAATCGATTTCTAAAGTAAAATTTAATACTTTAGACCTTCTCTCCAGTTTCCAAATTTCAGATAGAGATAACTAGGCACAAGCAACAATGTCCAATAGATCCATTCACTCATCCATGCTGTAGCTAAGCTCAAATGCAATACTTCAATCACTATCCATACATAAGCAAGATATCCGGTAATTCCCCAGAATTCAATCCAAAAAACGATCTTTGTTCTTCCGGTAGCTATGACCGCATTGAGCCAAACTACACCAATGCATACCAGGATCATGGCCACGCTAACGACCCGAATAGTGCCGATGCCTGACTCTAAAAATTCTGACTTTTGACCAAATAAGTTTATAAATCCACTAGGGAAGATATTGAGAAGGATCATCAAAACTGTCATGCCGGATACACTGATCAAAACCATCTTTCGTATGATAGCATACATTTCTTCTTGTCGGCCCTGACCTATGATATTGCTGATGATGGTATTGGCAGATGCTCCAAAGGCCCATGAGAATACACCTCCCAAACCAAATAAATTGCGCATGGTCTGAGAAATGGCTTGTTCGTCCACGGTATAATTCCTACTGACCAAAATAAAAAACACCCACCATGATCCAGTGCTTATGGCCAATTGACTCATCAACGGAAATCCTTGCTTAAACACCAACTTGATCGTCCGATACGAATAGGTAAAAACTGGTTTTATCTGAAATCTGGTCTCTATCCGTAAAAAATAAATGATGACCATGACTATCAAAAGTCCAACCATCTCTGATATGACAGAAGCATAAGCCGCACCATTAAAACCCAACTCCGAAAATCCAAAGTGACCGAATATCATTCCATAGTCCAAAAGAAGATTGGCCAATGACTGAACTACTGCTATAAAAATCAAATATTTTGTCTGCTGAACACTGATCAGGAATGCACTTTGCATCTGCATACTATATAGAAAAAATAGCCCCAGTATCCTGATATCCAAAAAATCACTGGCTATTTTGGCACTTTGCGGATCTATACCTACCCAGACCATCAGTGGATTTATCAATATCCAGGTCGCAAAAGTAAATACTACAGCCATGCCTAATCCGAGCAATAATCCATGCCAAAGTGTAGTAAAAATTTCATTGCGATTGTCTTCGCCAGCTCTCCTGGACATGATAGAAAGAAGTGCGTTATTGAGCCCATACCCTATTGCAGAAAACACGAGATAATATACTCCTGTAACACCAGCCAGCGCAAGTTCTTTGTTGCCCAAATGGCCCAAAAATGCAGCGTTAAACAGATAATTGAGCTCAGGTATCAACTTTGACAAACTAATAGGCAAGGTCAGTAAGATGATACTTTTGACGGAAGTATCTACTTTGAGAGATGACACTGATGCACCCATATGGACTATTTACTGGTCTTACATGCCGGGCTGATTCCCAATATGTAATTTTGAACGATCCCTATATCTTTTGCCGTCGTCGCACCTTGAAAATCAGCTATCATATCATCTGTCAGCATTTGCTCAGCCATACGTGTGAGCGTGCCTGATACTGGTGTATAAGTCCAATGCCACCGCTCTTCAAAGTATCCTGTGTTCCTGTCAGAATTCATGGCAGAGTATGGCTGACAAAAACCATATTCGTGCGCATGTGCCAGCATCCATTGATACAACTTTCCGCCTTCTCCTTTGGCAAACCAGTCATTGTCAAAACTATTGATGTCAATATCTGTGCCCCAATGATGTCTCGATGTACCTGGCATAGAGCTATATTCCAATATCTTCTTGGCTCTGAGTACATCAGATGAGATATCTAGGGCAGCATTTACATTGTCTTCCAGGATGGTTTTTCCAGTCCACTTATTCTCCCAAATTCTCTTTTGATTTTCAAAATTGCGGGTTGCAGATCTGATCTTAAAGTTGATCCCATCTTTTGCTGCTGCATCATACATAGCGATAAATGCGGTCATTACATCTTTGCGGATATATCTAATCTCATCATCACGATATTTGGGTGGAATAACCATAAAGTCAGGATGGGTAGCGGGGTCAAATTTTCCCATGAGATAATTAATGCTAAAAGCTTCATCTTCATTTGCGCCAGATCTTACTGATATATCTGAAGGATGTGGCTTTACCTGAGTATCCTGAGCTTTACAAGATATGGTAGTACTAACAAAAAACACTAAATGCACACACTTGAATATATTCACTATTTTACTTTTTTATGTTTTTGACTCAATCTTGCTCTCCATCTGAAAAAAATAAACACCCCCAAAGAATAAATATTAAGCCCCAACATCACTCCATAATAAATGGCTCTTTTATTGTCATAATGGGAAAAGGAGTTTTGAAACAACCACGACAATAATATGATACTCAACGAGGTGATGATGATCACTGCCATGACCTGATCCTTGTATTCATAAAGGACACCATTGTTTAAAGACAGTAAAACGACTCCTATCAACAGCGGAAAAAGCATCATAATATTGGGATTGATGGCATGGTAATACACCCAAATACTGATTAATATAAGACCTGATGCATTGATCAGATTGGCTTTATGCGGATTCATATAGTAGATGTGAGATTTAAATGGATAGGTACGAATGACTCATTGTTTTCTTTTAGTCATGGTGAATGAAAATCCATCATTCGAAATGCTGTGAGTTCGGCAATATAGGGTAGAATCGGACATTTTTTTGTATAAAATATAGTTGGGGAAGTCGTGGTTCATATTGACAAAATGCAGACTATCCAACCCTTTAGAATCCATGGCAAACAATACTGGTTGCCCGTCATTTTGGTTGAATACCGTGGCTTCATACATGACCGTGCCTTTTGCATCAAAAATCCTTAACCTTTCGGTAATAGTATCTGCAGTTCTTGAAAAAACCAAACCATTGAATTCTCCATCTTTCCACTCCCACTCTTCATAACTGACTCCATCGTCCAACATCCATTGGCCTTCCAACCAGACTAAGTCTTTGATACTGGTTTTTTTCTTTGGAGTACAGCTGACACACCCAATGATAGACATCAAAACGAAACAAGTGAGTATTTGTTGACCAATATTCATATTCATTTTTACGGAATTATATACAATCAGTTTTTAATAATAAAATCAATGGCCTACCC
>JBATLS010000636.1:0-6932 GCA_049289435.1 Saprospiraceae bacterium
AATGTCTCCTTGATGATCCGGATGTCATTGTCAGAAAATCTGATGACCTGTGGATACGATGGTAAATATTCCTTGGATATATCTGCCAATATGGTATGAGATATATTGATTTTGTTTTTCAATGTGATGACCGCTGTCCCCGCCGCTATATCTCCCAATCGCTGATAGATTTTAGTGACAGATATACTGATGATGGCTACCAAACCCGAGGTGCCAACGATATCAATGAGCCTGAAGACCCATCGGGTCAGGTAATCTATAAAGGAAGCTTGGTAGCCATCGATTTTGACTACTTTGATGCCTACCAGCTTCTTTCCGATGGTTTGACCTTCCATCATCGACTCCTGCGCCAATGTATAAAACGTCACTGGTAGAAAAAAAATAATATATATACTCCGCACCGTCCAATTATCAAAACCTAAGCTATTTAGCCCCAGATTGGAGATGATCAACCACTGCACCAATAATACATAACTGATTTTGACGACCAAATCTATAAAAAAAGCACCTAATCTTAGCCCTACATTGGCAGCAGTAAAATTAATATTTACATTTTGGGTAGTATTGATTGCTATATCAGACATAATTATTATTTTTGGCCTGTATGAGAGAAATTGCCTTTATAAACAAAAATAAAAATAAATGGCTTGAATTTGAACAAGCTATTTCGGGTAAAAGTAATAATAATCCTGATGACCTCGCTGGATTATATATACAATTAATCAATGATTTGTCTTTTGCCCGCACTTACTACCCCAAAAGCAATACTGTCGTATATCTCAACCATCTTGCTGCTACTGCCTACCAACAAATCTATAAGACCAAAAGAACCAATCAAAATCAAATGGTCGCCTTTTTTAAGGCAGAAATCCCAGAGATCGTCAGAGCGAACAGACGCTTTTTGATATATGCTTTTATCTTGTTTTTTATATCCGTAAGCCTCGGAGTGTTGTCCGCCTTGTATGACGATGCTTTTGTACGACTCATCCTGGGAGATCACTATGTGGAAATGACGCTGGACAATATCAAATCAGGCGATGCAGTGGCTGTGTATAAATCTGGCTCCAACTGGGGGAGTTTCATAGGCATCACGATGAACAATCTGCAGGTAGGGCTCAAATGCTTTGTCTATGGCATCACTGGTGGGTTGGGTACGGCCTACATCATGTTGTACAACGGCATCATGCTGGGATCGTTTCAGACTTTTTTTTGGCAACAGAGTGTATTTTGGGAGAGTGTACGAGGGGTGTGGATTCATGGTTCGATGGAAATATTTGCCATAGTCATAGAAGGTATGGCGGGTCTGATGCTTGGAGCAGGCATTTTGTTTCCAGGTACATACTCCAGATTACATTCGTTCAAGACATCCATGAGATCAGGTCTCAAACTTTGGCTGAGCACCATGCCCTTTACCATCTGTGCTGGATTTTTGGAGGGATTTGTCACCCGTTACTCCAATGTCATGCCCAATTGGTTGAGCGTAGGTATCATATTGGCTACTTTGAGTGCTATATCCTGGTATTATCTTGTCTTCCCATTTCAACAGAAGTTTACAATAAATCCTGAGGTTCATGAGGAATAAGCAGGTAGTCATCCAATTAATTCTAATGTTTTGCTTAGTATTTACTATTCAAGCATACACAGATTTAGTCATCCCACAGGCTACGGATACTTCTTTCGATCGGAATCAGCTAGGCGATGGTGATCAAATATTTCAAGAAGACTTTCAGCAAAAATACAAATCCAAAGACTTCGATTATGATGATGTCAAACCGACTGACTCTTGGTTCAGAAAATTTTGGCGGTGGCTATTTAGAGAAAAATCAGATCCTATATCACCTGGATGGACGTATTTTTTCAAAGGATTGGTCATTCTGGTATTTGCCTATGGATTATATGTACTGGCCAATATCATCATGGGCAAAAAAGGAAATTGGTTTCTGTATAGCCGGGGTGATGACCAAAATCTGAGTTATGGCCTGTCCGAAAGCGATCTCGCGGAGACAGATTTTACCACACTGATCCAACAAGCCATTGCACAGTCCGACTTTAGATCTGCTGTGCGATACCACTATCTGAGAGTATTGCATCTGCTTACCCAGCACAAGATCATCGATTTTCACAAAGACAAAACCAATAGTGACTACAGCTACGAGATCAAAAATACAAGATTACGATCCGACTTTCAGTATTTGTCCTACATCTATGACTATACATGGTATGGTGCTTTTGATATGCAAAGAGCCGAATATGATATAGCACATTCAGCATTTAGTGACCTGGAGAAAAAGATTGCCAATGGATAGATCAGGTCGTATTTTTTTGATAGTCATTATGACCATAGTGATATTGTCTATGATCATGGCAAGATTTGCACCCAAGCCAATAGATTGGAGTCCATCCTTCAATACCAAAGATAAAACACCACTAGGTTTGTATGTGTTGGATCAAGAGATAGATTCTATTTTTGATAATTTTGTGGAAAGAAGCACTCAGAATGTAGGAGATTATTTTTATGATGGAATATTCGAAGACTCCTCAATGAATGATTACACTCTATTGTATATCAATGATTATCTGAATTGGGACAAAAATGAGATATCTTCCGTATGCCAATTTGTGAGTGAAGGCAATCATGCACTCATCAGCGCTTGGAACTTGCCTGACAACCTAAAAGATACTCTTTCTCTGAATATTGAGAGCTCTGGATTTTACCCTCGAATGGTGGGATATAAGGACAGTGTATTTATATATCTAAACGATACACTTACGTCCCATCCAAATATCATCAGTGACAAAGCATTGACTGGAGGGTACATCACCACATATGACAGTGCCCAAACCAACATACTTGGGTATCTAAAGGATGAAAAGCAAAAGAAACCCAACTTTGTGGAAGTCACTTTTGGTAAGGGGAAATTTTATATTCATCTCGAGCCTGCTGTATTTACCAATTACTATCTCCTGAATAAAGAAGATTATCTGTATGCTGATGCGATATTGGGGTATATCCCAGATCATCATGACATATTGTGGACTTTGTACAATCAGACATCACAAGTGATCTCGGATTCGCCGCTGAGATTTATACATTCGCAGGCCAGTCTGCGCTGGGCTTGGTACTTGCTGCTGGCAGGCATAGGGATCTTTGTTTTATTCAATATCAGAAGAGAGCAACGGATCATCAGACCCATACCCAAGCTGGCCAATAGCACTGTGGATTTTGTTAGGACCATAGGCAATCTATACCATCTGGAAGGAGAAGTGCGTAATATCATGGACAAAAAAATCATTTATACCCTGGAACGCATCAGATCAGAATATCATATCCCGACAGACAAAATAGACGAAAAATGGGTAAATACACTTCATCAAAAATCGTCAAAAAATAAAAAAGACATTGAAAAAATGGCCTTTCTCATCAATAAACATTGGGATACAGACTATACCTGCTCCATCGAAGACCTAAAAAGGATCAATGATGCCATCGAAAATTTTTATCAATAATAATATCACCATTTATGGAAGATCAAAACGAAATCCAATTACCACCCAACGAGGAATCTAGTGCAGAACAGACGCTACATTTTGAATCCCAAATAGATATGACCCCAATACGGGATCGACTGGCACAGGTCAGGTCTGAGATCAGCAAGGTCATCGTCGGACAAGAGCGCATGCTAGATCAGCTGCTCATATCTCTGCTTGCCAATGGTCATGTGCTCCTCGAAGGAGTACCGGGCGTTGCCAAGACCATGAGTGCCAGATTGTTGGCCAGAACGCTGGACATTGGTTTTTCGCGCATACAATTTACCCCCGACCTGATGCCATCAGACATCTTGGGAACTTTGGTATTTGACGTGAAAAAATCAGATTTTGAGTACAAAAAAGGACCGATTTTTTCTAATATCATCCTCATAGACGAAATCAATAGAGCCCCTGCCAAAACACAAGCTGCCCTATTTGAAGTCATGGAAGAGCGACAGATCACCATGGACGGGCATACCTACTCTATGCAACTTCCATTTTTAGTACTGGCAACTCAAAACCCCATCGAACAAGAAGGCACATACCGACTTCCCGAGGCGCAACTGGATCGATTTTTGCTCAAGATCATCATTGATTATCCCAATCTTCAAGACGAGATAGAAATACTGGGCAGGGAAAACATACTTGAAAAAACGGACAAATTGAGTCATATCAGCTCCATACTATCGCTCGACGAAATATTCGCTTTTCAGACATTGGTGCGAAAGATCAGAGTAGAGCCACAGATCTTGGCATATATAGCTCAGATAGTAGTCAATACCCGACAAAATCCACTACTCTATTTGGGAGCTTCTCCAAGGGCTTCTATTGCGCTGCTCATTGCATCCAAGGCATTGGCAGTTATCAAAGGAAGGGACTTTGTGACTCCTGAAGATATCAAGGAAGTGGCTTATCCTGTACTCGGCCACAGAGTCGTCGTAGCTCCCGAGAGAGAGATGGAAGGCATTGGTTCAGAAACCATCATCCGACAAATCGTAGAATCTGTAGAAATACCGAGATGATATCCAGAAACTACTTACATATTGGTATGATGAAAAATGCACTCGGATCTGCGTGTACAAGGGTCAAATGCTACAGTATAATTTGCCATTTTGTCAAATCCAGATTTCATACCCAAAACTAACCTAGTAATGACAAAACTGATAAAAACCATTTTGAAGGGATTGTACATCGACCAGCGTTTTTATTATATGGGTGGAGCGATAGTGGTTTTGTTTGTGTTATCATTTTTCTTACCTTTTTTATTGATCATATCAAAGATATTATTGTATGCGCTACTAGGGTTGATTCTTTTGGATATTTTACTGCTTTTTCGAACTGAGCCAGGCATCCACATCACCAGAATCATGCCCGAAAAACTATCCAATGGGGATAAAAATTTGGTCACGATCCAAATTAAAAACCAATACAATTTTACTATCAAAGCCAGCGTGATCGATGAGATACCCGAAGAATTTCAAATCAGAGACTTCAATATCATCACCCACTTAAATAAGGGGAAAATGACGGAATTGCCCTACCAGATCAGACCTACCTTCAGAGGATTGGTAGATTTTGGCAATACCCACGTATATGTTTCATCACCTCTCAAACTAGCTCAGCGTAAATATACTTTTGATACTAAAAAAGGCATCCCGGTTTATCCATCCTTCCTTCAGCTCAAAAAATATGAATTTTTGGCTTTTTCTAATCGCATCTTACAACACGGACTCAAAAAGGTCAGGCGTTTGGGTCATACTATGGAGTTTGAAAAGATCAAAGAATATGTACCTGGCGATGATATCAGGACTGTCAACTGGAAGTCCACCGCCAAAAGCAACAAGCTCATGGTCAATCTGTATCAGGATGAAAGATCACAATCCATCTATTGTATCCTTGATGCGGGGAGAGTGATGAAAATGCCCTTCGAAGGCTTGAGTTTGCTGGATTATGCCATCAACGCCATCTTGGTATTGTCAAGTATTGCGCTGAGAAAACAAGATTATGCCGGTTTTTTTTCTTTTTCAAAAAGGATAGAAAACAGAGTAGCCTCCGATAGGCGCACCTACCAGATGAAGCGCATCATGGAGGCACTGTACAATGTCAAGACTGACTACTATGAGTCGGACTACAGCCGCCTATTTAGAGATGTCAAGAAAAATATACCGCAGCGGAGTCTCTTGCTATTGTTTACCAATTTCGAAACTATAGATGGGCTACAGAGACAGCTCCCCTATCTCAAAGCCATTGCGAGGAGTCATTTGCTCATCATCATATTTTTTCACAATACCGAAATGGATACGATCCTGCACACCAGAAGCGAAGACACAGCGGAGATATTTGACAAAATCATCGCCGAAAAACTCCATTTTGAGAAAAAACTCATCGTACAGGAACTCCAAAAATTTGGCATTCATACCATCCTGACCAAACCCGAACATCTCACCATCGATACCATCAATATGTATCTGGAGATCAAGGCCAAAGGCATGATATAGCTAAATGAACTGTACTCAAAAAACTTTTGAAAGGTGGGTTAAATAGTTTGTGTAATCAACCCTATTGATCATCAATGTTCTCCAATCGCAAATAATATATATCCTTCATCCTGATACTTAGTCAAAGTAGTCCTCGCTGACACGGCAAATTTTATTTCCGGCAAAAACTCACTTGGACCAATCTCTCGTAGTGAAGCACTTTGTCCACATACCACAAAAGATGCCCCCACACCACTCAACAATCCAAGCATCTGTTTATTGGGGTTGTCAGACTGATATTTTGATGCATAGTAACTATCATTTAGTATGGATATGATCGATCCTGAATGAAATACAATGACCGTCTTTATATTTTCCTTTTTGTATCCTGCAGCCACGTGTAAGTTTAATATTCTTGCGACTTCTTCGAGGCCTTCATTTACATGTGTACCTTGAGCCTTGTTTGCTGTGGATTGTGTAAAGTCAAAGATTAGTTTAATTTTCTTTTTGGAAGATGGATGATCATTTGCAAATAATATTGGCATGACGCCAGTCATATAACTGCCCTTGATCAAAGGGTACACCAACTTGTTTTGCATTTTGGCATAACGCTCTTCTTTAGTAGGTGTATTGGGTGAATCTACCGTTGACTGACAAAAGACGGAGTCTGGACTTGCCAACAGAAAAATCAAACAAACGAAGACCGGTGATTGGGTGTATTTCATAAGATGAAGTATTTAGATTTGTCCACAAACCTACACAATATCTTTAAAATAATGGAAAATATTGACGACAAATATGGGAGACATTCTTACTACCCTAATGGATGACCAACTTTTGGCTTTGGACATTTCCAGCATCGATCATCGTGAATATATAGACCCTGACTTCAATGATGATATGTCCAATGTGTGACTGGTATATCGG
>JBATLS010000637.1:0-4943 GCA_049289435.1 Saprospiraceae bacterium
CTACACCATCTTCAGATAAAAAACCTGCCAAATCAGCCGGGCAAGATGATCACGACGGGGATGGCAATGAACAGATAGATGACGCTATCATAGTAGAAGGATAAATATTTTTGACCACAAGTAAGACATGATGTCTCCATTATTGCTACATGGACGTACTGAAAAAGAGCTATTGAGGGCTTGCCTGTCTGGAGACAGAGTGGCACAAAGGGATATTTTTCATATGTACGCAAGCAAAATGATGGCTGTATGTATCAGGTATGCCAGACATAGGGCAGAAGCAGAAGATATATTGCAGGACGCATTTGTCAAAGTGTTTGCACACCTGAGGGATTATGAAGGGAGAGGATCTCTGGAAGGGTGGATCAGACGCATCATCATCCATACTGCTATCCGAAACAACAGACAAAAATCTGTCAGCCACGAAGATATTGGCATCGATCATGTCAAAGAAGACGGTGTCGGTCCAGAAGTATTTTCAGTACTATCTGAAGAGGAACTGCTAAAATTGATCACTACTTTACCTACAGGATACAGAATGGTATTCAATTTGCATGCCATAGAAGGATACTCACATCGGGAAATAAGTGAACTTCTGCACATAGAAGAATCTACCTCCCGATCTCAATTGACCAAAGCGCGCAGAATGCTTCAGGAAAAAGTGATGGAACTTTACAATCTTGCTGTATGAATAGAATCGACAGGATATTCAAACAGAAACTGGAGCACAGTCAAAGTGCCATCTCCGAAGATGTATGGAACAAAATAGAATCTCAGTTAAATCAGAAAAAGGATAGCAACAAAAAGAGATGGATTCCTTTATTTCTAATTTTTGGACTATTGGGCGGAGCAAGCGTATATTATTTAACCAGTGACTTCCATACTCCATCAGTTGACAAACCAGTATTTCCCATCACATCTCATGATCTCGACTTTGCGAGTACCACAACTCAGGAATCCGACAAGCAACCTTCTCCAGAAATATTAGATATTGCCGGAGATCAGATTGTGGGTAGTTTTGAATCTTCAGATCGTGAGCGTGGTATGTCTCTCTCTGCAAGTACCAATGATAATTATCCAGTATTGGATAGAACGGCAGAGGTAGAAACGAATAAATTACTGCTTTCGAACCGTGATATCGTTGAATATACTTCTTCAGATCGGGAGTTTAGCACCATTGCTCCTTTAAGTATAGGAACAAAAAAACTTAAGTCCTATAATAAAATAAGTTTTAAGTCACCATATAGAAATAATGGACTTGTCAAAACTTGTCCTTTCAATGCGAGCTCAAATGGCAAAAGTATTGATCTGTATTTTAGTCAGGATATGGTCAGTAAAAGCTTGACTACACATGACCCAGCACTCGAAAGTCATATAAGTTTGCGCGGACAAACAGAAGATATCACCTATGCTTTTTCTGTAGGGGCAAGATTTGGATATAATATTGGTTATAGATGGAACATCCATTCCGGGGTAAATTATAGCCAGGTCAATGAAAAATTTGAGTATGTCGATCCCGAGTCAAATCAAACCAGGGTGATCACCATCAAAGATTATGTATATCAAGGAGGAAAGATCGTAGATAGCATCATCACTGAAGAAGTGGTCTTGATACCTGGAGATACAAAAGTGAGTGTAAATAATACCTACAGGTCTTTTGACATACCAGTATTGGGAAGATACACCATATTGGCCACCGAAAAATTTAGTCTCTCTGCTATGGGTGGGGTGTTTGTCAATCTTGCATTTATCCAGCGTGGTATGATCATGGGCATGGATAATATTTCCCCATATGACCTTCAGGAATCGCAACGTACACCCCAATTTAAAACCCAACTCGGTGTCTCTGGGTATGGAGCACTGAGTATGGCATATCATGTAGCACCTAAATGGGATATCCTCCTTGAGCCCAATATAAGAGTGCAAACCGAGAGTATGACCACTGCTCCATATCCTGTCCGACAACAATTGCACAATATGGGATGGAGTGCTGGCCTGAGGTATCAATTTTAGATGCCTGACCAAAGGTGAATTTCGATGTTATTCATCTTTGAAAAGTTATCTTTGCCCATTAAAATTCTAAAAATTTGTCCAAGACTTTTGTAAGTGTGATATTCCCATTGGCACTCCCGCAGCTATATTCCTACAGCGTGCCCGATCATTGGGTATCTCAGATAGAGATAGGTTTGAGAGTAGAAGTATCCCTCAAAAATAAATTGTACTCGGCCATCATCGCTTCGATAGACCAAGAGTCCAACCCAAAATACAAGACAAAGCCGATCGTCGCCATCATAGACAGAGTGCCACTGGTGACCAAAGCTCAGATCAGCATGTGGAAGTGGATGGCAGGTTATTACTGCTGTACCCTGGGTGAGGTGATGAATGTGGCTATGCCATCAGGTCTAAAGCTGGAGAGCGAAACCAAAGTGGTGTACAACGGTGCTTTGGACGAACACGCGATGTCATTGAGTGACGATGAATATTTGCTGGCAGAGGCCGTCTCTATCCAAAACGAACTGACGATATTGCAAATACAAGAAATACTCAATAAAAAGACCATCTTTCCCGTCATCAGAAGTCTCCTTGACATGAGGATCATCTCTGTCAAGGAAGAATTGATAGAAAAATTCAAACCAAAAAAAGTCAATTACTTGACGCTTAATGAGCCTTATATAACCAATCCCGACTTGCTCTCAGGCGTATTTGATATGATATCCAGGAGCGATAAACAAACCAAACTCTTGTTGGCTTTCATACAATTGTCCAGAAACAAACAGTTTACTTTTCCGGTCAGTGATGTGGTCAGTCTGTCTGATACAGATGGTTCGGTAGCCCAAGCATTGGCCAAAAAAGGTATTTTTACCATCCACAAGGAAATACAAAGTAGAATATATAAAGATACTGACAAAAGTGAGGAGTCCCGGCAACTTGATGCACTGAGCGAGGTACAGATAGGTGCACTGATGAGTATTGCTGAGTATTTTGAATTGGGCAAACCAGTGTTGCTCCACGGGATCACAGGTAGCGGAAAGACGAGAGTCTATGCAGAACTCATCAAGAAAATGGTAGAAGATGCTAAGCAGACTTTATACCTCCTTCCGGAAATAGCACTCACCAATAATATGGTAGATAGGCTAAAAACCACATTCGGATCTGATGTCATCGTATATCACAGCAGGATGAACAATCAGGAAAGAGTCGAAGTTTGGAATGCTGTCTTGCTAGGTGCAAAAATTGTCATCGCTGCCAGGTCAGGACTCTTTTTGCCATTTGTGGATTTAGGACTCATCATAGTGGATGAGGAGCACGATGCCTCCTACAAGCAGAGCGACCCCAACCCAAGATACAATGCCCGGGATGCTGCCGTATATCTGAGTCATCAGTCAGGAGCCCACATCATCATGGGCAGTGCTACACCATCGCTCGAGTCATATGACAATGTACACAGAGAAAAGTATGGTCTGATAGAAATGAATGTCAGGTACGGGGCATCTATACTTCCTTACATACAGATCACAGACCTGAAGGAATCATATAAGGATAAAAGTTTTAAGGGATTGTTTTCAAAAGATCTACTGGAAGGCATCAGGGAGACACTGGATAATAAAGAACAGGTCTTATTGTTTCAGAATAGGAGAGGGTATGCGCCTACCATCAATTGCCATATCTGTGGGTGGAAGGCGGAGTGTAATAATTGTGATATCCACATGACTAAGCACAAGGTATTTCAGGAGATGAGGTGCCACTACTGCGGTAGCAAATCAAAAGTTCCGACCCAATGTCCAGCCTGTGGCAATACCGATCTGGATGACAAGGGTTTTGGTACCGAAAAGATAGAAGAGGATATCAAATCATTGTTTCCTCATGCATCAGTGGCGAGACTCGATTTCGACACTGCCAGGACGAAGCTCGCTTTTGAGAGTATCCTCAATGAATTTGAAAGTAGAAAAATCGACATACTCGTCGGTACACAGATGATCACCAAAGGGCTAGATTTTGACAACATCGCATTGGTCGGTATATTGAATGCGGATGCTGTGCTGCGATATCCAGACTTCAGAGCCAGTGAGCGGGCTTTTCAGCTATTCACACAAGTGTCAGGTCGGGCTGGCAGGAGGGCCAAACAAGGTAAGGTTATCATCCAGACTTACGATCCTAATCACCCCGTCATAGCGGACACCATGTCGCATAGTTATCAACGATTTATTGATCGGGAGTCTGGCGAGAGAAAACTATTCAGATATCCACCATATTTTCGGATGATACAAATAGAGCTCTTGCACAAAAATGCAGCCACCGTCGCCCATACAGCGTCCGTATATGCAGATAACATCAAAAAGGTCATAGGTAACAGATTGATTGGTCCTGCTGCTCCGTCTGTCGCCAGACTTAAGGGGCAATATATACAGACCATCACCATAAAAATGGAAAAAGACCAAAGTATCGTCTCCAGAATAAAGCGACTGGTCATGGATGAAAAAGACCATCTGAAAAAGATATCAGCATGCAAGTCAGTGAGGGTAAATATTGATGTGGATCCTTATTGATTATAAAAGAAATAATGCAAAAAAATTTGACATTAGACTTTTTTGTTTTGATTTATTTGCGTCTGATTATGCATATTTTTGCAACTTTGAAAAGCAATGCAAAACAGTAAAATAGTCCCTTTAGGAACAAAATTTAGGTAGTAAAATAGTCCCTTTAGGAATAAAATTTAGGTAGTATAATAGTTCCTTTAGGAACAAAATATCGTTAGCAGAATAGTCCCTTTAGGAACAAAATATCGGTAGTAAAATTGTCCCATTAGGAATAAAATATTGGTAGCAGAATAGTCCCATTAGGAATAAAATATCGGTAGTAAAATAGTCCAATTAGGAATAAAATATCGGTAGCAGAATTGTCCCATTAGGAATAAAATATCGGTAGTAAAATATTCCAATTAG
>JBATLS010000638.1:0-10135 GCA_049289435.1 Saprospiraceae bacterium
TGTTTGTACTTCGTAAATCGTATTTCGTATTTCGTACTTCGTAAATCGTATTTCGTCATTCGTATTTCGTCATTCGTTCCGCCTAAGGCGGATACTTCGTAATTCGTACTTCTAAAATTCATTATCAAACACTTCCGTTTTCAATTTTTGGTTGAGCAAGCTCCGTCGTTCTGAACTCGGTCTGATGGTTTTGTACTTTGCGCAATTGATCAGATCGTCAAATCCTGGTGGTGGTTTAGGGAAGTCTGCATTTGGATTAAATCCGCAATTAGGGTCTTTTTCGAGTTTTTGTAAAAATATTTCTGATATAGGTCTGGCCATAATATACCCTTGACCTTCATCGAGTGTTCTGAATCTGATCCATTTGTCATCACCCCCTGTCCATACCCCTGTGATCAAAGTCGGGGTGACTCCCATAAACCATCCGTCAGCATAATCATTGGTAGTACCTGTCTTACCGCCTACTTTTGATTTTACTCGCAAGCTAAATTTACCACCAGTATTGTTCCTGAGCATATCGACCATGACCGCATTGTAGAGAGGGTTGATGGCTGCTTTTCTGTTGGGAATACCATTGTAAATCACCCTGCCATTTTTGTCTTCTATTCGAGATATGAAGATAGGCTGGACATAAGTGCCATTATTTCCAAAGGCAGAATATGCTCCCGTCATCTCCATCAAAGTGAGATCTACAGCCCCAAGACATATGGATGGTAAGTTAGGTACTGCCAAGTGGCCATCTGGTAGCTTGAGATTTTTGTCTATACCAAGATTGTGCAATAGGTCTCTTAGCGGTGCGACGGTACCCATTTCTTTCAGCAATTTGACCGTGATGCTATTTTTCGAATACAAAAGACCATGGTATAGGTTATATCTGTTGCCGGTAAATTCTTCGGTGGCATTGGCAGGAGACCACTCCTGATTGACTTCAAATCCTGCGTCACCGGGAGCGATCGTATATTGTATATCATCAAACTCCTGGCATGGAGAAATATTGGCCACAGCCATCGCTTGGGTATATACAAAAGGTTTGATGGTGGATCCTACAGCCCGTCTCATCGTAGCGTGATCAAATTTGAAATAGGTGTGATTGACTCCCCCAACCCAGGCTTTCACATGACCGGTAGATGGCTCAAGTGCTAACAGGCCAGCTTGAATAAACATTTTATGATATCTCACACTATCAAACGGACTCATTTCTACTTCTTTTTCACCCCCTTCTGTATAGTCAAAAACTTTCATTCTTATTTTGGTAGAAAATTCTTTTTGATAGGCTATATTCAATTGATCAAAAGCTGTTTTGAGGCTTGTCCATAGGTCACTGTTGATCAATCGATGATATTTGTCTTGAAGACCTTTATCTAGTCTGCCACTGACGGACGCCTGATGCCAGGTGACACGATTGGTTTGGATAGAGTCAAGCACTTTGATCACATTGTCTGATAGTGGCAAGACACTGTACTTTTCATTTATTTTTTGAATCACATTGTCTAAATATCTGAAACGCAATGACAAGTATCTGTCAGAACTTTTTGTTTGACTTTCCAAAATATCTGCCCGTAGTCTCTTTTGATAATCGTCGGCATCATAGGTCCAAGGGTTCATGTTTTTCCACGATTTCCAGTACCGATCCTGATTCCACTGCATATGCTCCCAAACTGCTTCTTCGGCATATTTTTGGTAGGTGAGATCGATGGTGGTGTGTATTTTCAGGCCATCGGTATATACATTATAACTATTACCGTCAGGTTTTTTAATCCCTTCTTTTTCGAAAAGATCTTTTAGCCATTTAGTGAGTTCCGCCCTGAAGTAGGGCGCTGGTCCTTCGCTTTGTGTCTTTCGATCAAAGCTTGACATATCTATCTCACGTTGAGACCAAGTCTGAAAATCTTCTTTAGAGATGTAATCTTCATCTTGCAGGAGGCCGAGTACTACATTGCGTCTATCTTTACATTTTTCGGGAAATCTTTTAGGATTGTACAGACTTGGATTTTTTAGCATTCCGACCAAAGTAGCAGCTTCACTTACCGTCAAAGAATCTTGACTTTTATTGAAATATATCTGAGCTGCTGCTTCAATGCCATGGGCCCCATTGACAAATTCAAACTTATTGAGATAAATAGCCATGATCTCTTCTTTGGTATATCTTTTTTCCAGCTTGACTGCAGTCACCCATTCTTTGAGTTTTGTTCTGACCAAAACGATAAATCGCATAGGCCTGGACAAACTGCTCATATCAGGCCTTTTGTAAAGCAGTTTGGCCAATTGTTGGGTGATGGTGCTACCTCCACCAGCACTCTCTTGACGCAGTACCAGGGTTTTGAAACCGACTCTCGCCAAAGCCCGGACATCGATGCCACTATGATCATAAAACCGATCGTCTTCGGTGACAATCAGTGCATTTTTTACATTATCAGACAACTGATCATAACCTACTGCCACCCGGTCTTCGATATAATATCTGCCAAATGACACCCCTTTGACATCATATATAACAGATGCAAGATCATATTTGGGGTTTTCCAAGTCATCAAAACTGGGTAAATCTGACATGCTTACCAACAAAAAAATCAGAGCTAGCACCAATACACCTATTAGAGCAGCATTTCGCATCCATTTTTTAAATCTATCGTAATTTGGAGTGGAGATATCTGACATTCTAATTGAGTTGAATTCTTGGGATGCTTTTATTGGGCATCTATTTAGGAATGAGCACTAACTCGATGACTAATTCTTGATCAATGCGTCATGTACATTTTTTCTATTTCTACATCCAGCTTGTCATTTTTATGATGGGCTTTATATCTACCTTTACCAAATTTTGTGCCATTGAAGCGAACAGTTTTTTTGAGCTCCGATCTGATATTTTCAGGCAGCGCATTGAACTCAGCACATTTGACGGAGCAGCATTGATGATATTTTTCAGCACAATCTGGACATTGGATAAACAGGATGTGGCAAGCATCATTGGCGCAATTGACATGGGTATCGCAAGGCTGTCCACATTGGTGGCATTTGGCTACAGTGTCTTCAGATATCTTTTCGCCCAATCGCTCATCAAATACAAAATTTTTGCCAATAAATTTATTCTCTATCCCCAGCTCTTTGGCTCTGCGGGCGTATTCTATGATACCACCTTCCACCTGAAAGACATGGGTAAATCCCCTATGCTTGTAGTAGGCACTTGCTTTTTCGCATCTGATGCCCCCTGTACAATACATGATGATGTTTTTGTCTTTTTTGTCTTCCAATATTTGCTCCACATGTGGCAATGCTTCTCTAAATGTCTCTACATCAGGCAATATGGCGTTTTTGAAATATCCTACTTCACTTTCATAATGGTTTCTCATATCTACGACTATGGTGTCCGGATCATCTGTGAGACGATTGAATTCTTCGGCTTTAAGGTGTACACCCTTGTTAGTAACATCAAAGGTCTGATCGTCCAATCCATCAGCTACAATTTTATCCCTGGTACGAATGATAAGCTTTATGAATGATTTTCCATTGTCATCAATGGCATAATTGAGTCTGATATTTTGTAAAAATGTAATGGTGTCCAATGCTTCTTTCAAACTTTCCATACGATCGGTAGGCAACGAAATCTGCGCATTAACTCCTTCATAAGACACATATATCCTTCCTAAAACGCCAATAGGAGACAATAATAAATAAAAGTGATCTCTGAAAATCCTTGGATTGCCCAATTGGTAATACTGATAAAAGGATAGGGTAGTCCTTGGAGTAGAGTCAGTCAGTATTTTTTCTTTCAATACATGACGATTAATTCTGTTGTGTAATGCGTTCATAATAAATATTTTAAAACTCTAAATACGCAAATAACATATAATATAAAAATATAATGTATCTTTTTTGTGCGGTAATATTTAAATATCTTGATTTTCGACTTGCAAAGATAATCAGAATTTTCAAGAAAGGCAAAAAGTCAGCTTCTCCACATTATGATATACATCATTGAAAATTGAAAGTAATTGGTGTTTGCCATCGGGATTATCGTTTATGAACCTATCTTTGCATCACTAACAGATCGACTTTTGAAAGTACTTCTCATTACTCCACCGTTCACTCAGCTCAATACCACTTACCCTGCGACAGCTTATCTCAAAGGATTTCTCAATACTTTGGACATTTCATCCTTTCAGGCAGACCTGAGCCTAGAAGTGATCTTGAAAATATTTTCCACTTCTGGACTCACTCAACTATGGTCCATGATCGAAGAAGGTGAATATGAGTTAACGGACCTGACTTACAGGACATTTACTCAAAAGCACGGATATCTTCGGACGATAGATCCTGTGATGCGGTTTTTGCAAAATCAAAACCAAACTCTTGCGCATACCATTTGTGCTGGCGGGTATTTGCCACAGGGAGCGAGGTTTGACACCATCAGTGATTTGGATTGGGCATTTGGGACGATGAGTTCTCATGACAAGGCCAGACATTTGTGCACTTTATATCTCGAGGAGATCGGTGATCTGATTACAGAGACTTTGGTGCCGCATTTTGGTTTTAGCAGATATGCAGAAAGATTGGCTCGTACTGCTACACATTTTGATGAACTCTTCCAAACATTGCAGCAAAATGATGATAATGTGATCATTACCCTTAAGGAAATATTGGATAATTTGTTACAAACTCAGCGTCCTGATCTGGTATGCATCACTGCACCTTTTCCTGGCAATGTCTTCGCAGCGTTCAAGTGTGGACAGTTTATTAAGGCTCAATTTCCTGATATCAAAATAGCTTTTGGTGGTGGCTACGCCAATACCGAATTGAGAAGTATTTATGACCAACGAGTCTTTCATTTTGTAGATTATATCCTTTTGGATGACGGAGAAGCACCTTTGCAACACTTGATCGAACATCTCAAAGGGGATAGGCCTAAACACTTGCTTAAGCGTACATTCTGCTTAGACCATGAAGTGGTTACCTATATCAATGGATCAGTCGATCTGGATGTGCCACAAAGGGAAGTAGGGACGCCAGATTATAGCGATCTACTATTGGATAAATATCTGTCCGTCATCGAAGTCGTCAATCCTATGCATAGATTGTGGAGCGATGGGCGGTGGAATAAATTGACACTGGCTCATGGATGTTATTGGGGGAAATGCTCTTTTTGTGATGTGACCCTGGACTATATACAGCGATACGAACCTGTCAGTGCAACTATACTTTGCGACCGTATAGCGACCATCATGACCCAAACTGGTCAAAATGGATTTCATTTTGTGGACGAGGCAGCACCACCAGCCTTGATGCGGGATCTTGCTATCGAGATATTAAGAAGGGGGTTGACAGTAGTTTGGTGGGCCAATATCAGATTTGAAAAAAGTTTTTCAGATGATCTGTGCATATTGCTTAGGAAGTCGGGTTGTATTGCCATATCTGGGGGGCTTGAGGTGGCATCTGACAGATTGCTGGCTAAGATGAAAAAAGGAGTGACAGTAGCACAAGTAGCAAGAGTAGCAAAGGCATTTACTGATGCAGGGGTGATGGTGCACGCATACCTGATGTATGGTTTTCCTACTCAGACTGCCCAAGAGACGATCGACAGTCTGGAGATGGTGAGGCAATTGATGGAAAACGGGATCATCCAATCGGGGTTTTGGCACCAATTTGCGATGACTGCCCATAGCCCTGTGGGATTAGATCCGGCTTCTTTCGGTGTGGTTCGGGATGGGCCTGATTTTGGCGGATTTGCAGAGAACGACTTGTATCACACAGACCCAAATGGTGCGGATCACGAACTGTTTTCTGAGGGGTTGAAGATTTCACTTCATAACTATATGCAGGGCCTGGGATTTGAAGAGACTCTGGATATCTGGTTTGATTTTGATGTGCCTGTGACAAGTATAGACCCCGATTTTATAGCTAATGCAATAGCGTCCGATGTACAAAAAGGGTACAGAGACTATGATCAGCTTATTTGGGTAGGAGGAGATCCTATTGAAATGATAGTCAGCCCTAACAAATCAACAAAAAGATCTAAAGATCATCAGGTTTGCTATTCAGAGATTTTAATTTCGGGAACAATAGATACTTTCTCCCTATTTTTTGAATGTAAGGTGGCAGAGTGGGCCATTGAGGTATTGGAGTGCTGTGACACTTCGTCCACCCCAAAATATACTTTCCAGGATATGAGAGAAAGTTATAACTCTGCTGGACTGTCTGACTTTGATGGTTTTGTTGTGTCTTTTAGTTTTGACCGATGGAGAAGTAAAGGGTTACTCATTTTGTAATATTGGTTCTACTACTATTTTAATGGAAGCAATTGGTAAATACTGGCTCTCCAATGTTGATTATTGCTCTAATTGGAAGACTTTTTACGTCTCATAAGGTATGCCTTTTCATTATTTATTCAGACACAGCATTGGCCAGTTTACATATCTGAAGTATTATAAAAATTGCCGTTTGCAGGCAAATGATGGAATTTTAAACATACTCTTACCTCCTTATTTCGAAATTATGACATATATCACCCTTCCTTAGTGATATATTATTTACTTTTATCTTTATATCATAGCCAGACCATTGTGGACTAAAGTTAGATTTAAAATCTATTTGACATATGAACCCATTTCAAATCATTATTAAAGTTATTAGAGAATTACTTGAAGAAATTGGAGGCTTGGCTTATTTTAGTGGAAAATTTTTCAAAACAGTATGGAAACCACCATATGAATTCAAAGAATTTTTGAAACAGTGTTATCACTTAGGTAACAGGTCATTGCTATTAGTTGCCTTGACTGGTTTTATTATTGGTTTAGTATTCACCTTGCAGTCTCGTCCCAAAATGGTAGAATTGGGAGCTGTAGCCTGGCTACCTTCTATGGTCAGCATTTCGATCATAAGAGAGATCGGCCCAATAATTACCGCATTAATATGTGCGGGAAGGATAGGTTCTGGCATTGGTGCCGAATTGGGGTCAATGCGAGTGACGGAACAAATAGATGCTATGGAGGTGTCTGGAACCAACCCATTTAAGTATCTAATTGTGACTAGAATTCTCGCAGCGACGTTTATGATTCCTTTATTGGTCATCATCAGTGATGGAATAGCATTGTTTGGATCATTTTTAATCGAAAATATAAAAGGAGACGTATCATTTACTTTATATTTTGATGAAGTATTTGGAGCCTTACAATTTAGAGATGTAGTCCCATCCACTATCAAAACATTTTTCTTTGGATTTGCCATTGGCTTAGTAGGCAGTTATAAAGGATATTATTGTACACATGGTACGGCTGGGGTTGGGGTTGCCGCCAAAGCAGCGGTGGTTGAGACTTCCATATTATTGTTTGTTATTGATTTTTTAGCCGTTTTGGTGACAGATATATTTTATACGCAATAATGAAAATTGTTAATCAAAAGAAGGTCATCGTAGAAATTAAAAACCTAAAAAAGAGTTTTGGTGATCACCATGTACTCAAAGGCTTCAACATGCAACTACATGAAGGCGAGACTTTGGTGATCATGGGAAAATCAGGCTCGGGCAAATCTGTTATGATCAAGTGCCTGATAGGTTTAGAAACCATAGACAGCGGTACTGTGAATATCATGGGCAAAAATTTGGAATCTATGGATGAAGACACTCTGAATCAGATACGCACAGAAGTGGGTTTTTTATTTCAAGGTAGTGCATTATATGATTCTATGACAGTCAGAGAAAATCTAGAGTTTCCATTGCGCAGACATTTAGGAAAATTTGGCAACATCACGGACACCACACCATTGGTCATGAAAGCGCTAGAGAGCGTAGGGCTCACAAATGCTATTGACCTGATGCCAGGGGAGCTTTCTGGTGGTATGAAACGAAGGATAGCTCTGGCAAGAACCCTCATACTCCAACCAAAAATCATCCTTTATGATGAACCAACCACTGGGCTCGACCCAATCACTTCAAAAGAAATAGTGTTGCTAATGAAGTCCATCCAACACCAATATCAAACATCTTCGATAGTCATTACACATGATGTTGATTGTGCGAGATTCATTGCTGACAGAATGATATTATTGATTGATGGCATCAATTATGTGGAGGGAACATATGCTGCACTCGATAGTTCAGAAGATCCTAAAATTAAAGCATTTTTTAAAAATTAAATATGGAAAAGACAATCTTTCAAAAAATAAAATTAGGGATTTTTGTCGTGACTGGGTTGCTGCTTTTTGTACTTGGGGTGTACTTCATCGGTGCTAAACAAAGCATGTTTGGAAACACCACGGTTCTATTTGGCACTTTTGACAATATCAATGGCATCAAACCTGGCAATAACATCAGATTTTCTGGTATCAATGTAGGTACTGTCAAGGAAATAAAAATGGTCAATGACACATTGATTGTACTAAGAATGTCTATAGAAACGGACATAATCCGACATATCAAAAACGATGCAACAGCCGTGATCACATCAGATGGCTTGGTAGGTAGTATGATAGTAAATATTGTACCAGGCAGATATTCAAACCGTGCTATTGAAGCAAATGATACCATCATCTCAAGCAGCAGGGTAAGGACCGAAGATATGATTAGTACACTTAGTGTCACCAATGAAAATGCGGCTCTTCTTACGGCAGAATTGTTGACTATTACCAATGACATCGTCCAGGGGAAAGGGGTTATAGGTGCATTAATCAAAGACCCAAATATGACTAAAGATGTGAATGAAATCCTGAGCAATCTAAAAGCTACCAGTCAGTCATTTAGTCACACAGCCAGTCAAATTAATTCATATGTCACCTCTCTTAATGCCGAAAACAACATCCTTGGGCTATTAAAAGACACTTCTATTAATACTCAATTTAAAAACATTTTACAAAATGTCGAAACCTCCACTATGGTACTACATACTACCCTTCAGCAATTGAATCAGGCATCTGAAAATATAAATGAAACCATCAATAATGTAAAAAATGGAAAAGGAGCATTCAATTATTTATCAAATGATCCTGCTTTGGTAAGGAATATTGATCACACTGTGGTCAAATTGGATTCGGCTGCAATACAAATACACAACGCAGGCATCAAACTGAATGAAAATCTGGAAGCTTTAAAACATATATGGCCCTTCAAAATATATTTCAAAAACAAGGAGGAAAAAAATAAATAATGATCTTGTAACGTGGATACAGGTTTAAGAGTATGTTTAAATATTCTATAGCTGTGATCACCCATGAGGAGCAATTTCGGTTTGGCCATGCTGACCTCGTGGCATACAGTCTCATACTTTAAATTGGAACCTGCCATCTTCACTTTTGCATTTCAAAATATGTTATCTACATAAATTATGGATAAAATATGACTAAATATTAATATATTTGTGCCTGAATCCAACCAAAAGTAGCTTTTTTTGAAGTGGTTTTGGCTGTAATAGTTGTGATAGATAATAACAATATGTTTTTAAGTCACGTCTATATTTATCCTACGACTCACATCCAAGCGAGCCACATGTAAAAGCATAGATCAACAATCAAACATCAACATGCGATTATTTTTAATCAATATATCTATTTTTTTGACTATCAGCTGTTCTTATGGTCAGTCATCGTCCATATATGGCAAAATAATTTCAGAAAGTGTACCAGTGGAATTTGCCAATATTTTTGTAGTACAAACAGGGTTGGGAACAGTTTCAGATACAATGGGGCGATACCAGATTGACAACCTAAAGGAAGGTACTTATACACTCAAGGTCACCTACGTAGGATTCAACCCTATGGAAAAAACCGTGACCGTCTCCAAAGGTAAAGCATGCAACTTGGATTTCGATATCACCAATATGCAAAATACCCTCCATGAGGTAGTAGTGACTGGTACGATGAAGGAGGTAAGAAGATTAGATAGCCCCGTGGCTGTAGAAGTATTTACCCCTGTTTTTTTTCGCAAGAATCCGACCCCCAATATTTATGATGCGCTACAGAATGTAAATGGTGTCAGACCACAGCTCAACTGCCAGGTGTGCAATACTGGTGACATTCACATCAATGGACTGGAAGGTCCATATACGATGGTACTTGTGGATGGCATGCCGATAGTGAGTTCACTTTCTTCAGTATATGGATTGTCTGGCATCCCCAATTCGTTGGTGGATCGCATAGAAGTCGTGAAAGG
>JBATLS010000639.1:0-1553 GCA_049289435.1 Saprospiraceae bacterium
ATTCTGTTTCATAAGTATTACTGTTATTGGTCAAAAAATATCAATAGAAACCAACTCAGGAAATATTGAAATCCAACTATTCAGCGATAAAGCACCGAATACTGTAGCAAATTTTTTACAATACGTGGAAGATAAAGTTTATGACGGCGCATCATTTTATAGAGTCGTCAGGCCAAACAATCAAAGGCCGAATCAACCACATATAGAAGTGATTCAAGGTGGTATAGATGCAGACTCTCTAAAAAGAAGACCAGCCATAGAGTTGGAAAGAACATCAGTCACTGGATTAAAACACCAGGATGGTACTATATCTATGGCAAGAAGTACCCCAAATAGCGCCACTTCAGAATTTTTTATTTGTATCAACGAACAACCATCCCTTGACTTCGGAGGTGATCGGAACCCTGACTTGCAAGGATTTGCTGCTTTTGGCAAAGTCACGAAAGGGATGAAAATAGTGAAGAAAATCCAAAATGGAAAAACAAAACTTTATCCTGCTTTGGGGTTAAATCAAAGGCTTGTAAAAGAAGTTAAAATATTGAGAATTAGATTGATAGATTGATTAATTATTTAACACTTAAAATTGTATTGAAAATGAAGAGATGGTACTCAATTTTTATGATTATTTTGTTACCACTATGCACTTGGGCACAAAATCGGCCAATCACAGGTAAAGTATCCACATCGACCAATGAGCCTCTGATCGGTGTCACAGTCTTAGTCAAGGGGACATCCCTGGGTACTATTACGGACATAGATGGTAGGTACTCGCTACCTGTTCCTGCTTCAGCTAAGACCTTAACATTTAGTTTTGTGGGTTATGTGCCAACAGAGGTAGCTCTTGGAGCGTCCAATGTGATGGACATTATCCTTGCTGAAGATCAGATCAACCTGAGTGAGGTCGTGGTTACCGCCAATGCCATAGTCAGAGAAAGAAAAGAACTTGGTTATTCTGTAGCCACCGTCAAGGGTGATGAATTTCTTAAGGCCAGAGAAACAAATATTGTCAACTCTATGGCTGGTAAAATTGCTGGCGTTCGTATTTCTCAACAATCAGGTACAGTAGGAGGCTCATCCAGAGTGATGATCAGAGGTGCCAACTCTATCTCCAGCTCAAGTGAGCCATTGTTTGTGGTCGATGGAGTGCCCATTTCCAATTCATCTTTCAATAATTCTGAAACCGATATCGTTACCGGTGGATTTGATGTAGGTAATAGGGCAGGGGACATCAATCCAGATGATATAGAAAGCATGACAGTACTCAAAGGTGCTGCAGCATCCGCACTTTATGGATCACGTGCCAGAAATGGAGTCATCATCCTGACCACAAAAAAAGGGAAAAAGAGCAACTCCAAAAAGACAAATGTAACACTCAACTCGTCCTTTAGAACAGACAATGTATTTCGACTTCCCGAAATACAAAGCGAATATGCTCAAGGCGTATTAGGAGTGTATAATCCGCAATTGGCCAATGGATGGGGTCCGAAAATAAGCACAATGACATCTGCTGTGACCGACTATAAAGGTGAGCAATCGGTTCTAAAAGGGCATCC
>JBATLS010000640.1:0-3193 GCA_049289435.1 Saprospiraceae bacterium
ATGCCAAACCAGACTCGGTGGGTTGTAACACTTCTGTAAACATTCCTTTGCCCAAGTTTTGATATAAAAAATTCTGTGCCGTCATACCATATTCTCCCGGATATGATCTCGATGCCACAAAAAGGTCCATATCTCCATCTTTGTCATAGTCAAGGGCAACCGCCTTTGATGTATTCATCCCATTTAATGGAAAAGATCTGTAATCAATCTGAAAATTGCCATTTTTAGTATTTATATATAGTCGATCTTGTTTTTCTATCGAACCTGGCGGACCATTATTACCACCCGAGCCTACAAAGAGATCATCATATCCGTCACCATTTGCATCAAAAAACAATGCTTCTGTATCCTCCCAATTTACAAATTGCTTAAAAATATCAAGTTTCTTTTTCATAAACCCTGTCGGGGTTCCTATATATAATTGACCTTCTTGCCCAGCAGCACCACAGATATACAAATCATCAAACTCATCATTATTGAAATTACCTACAGACATTTTTGGACCTTCTTTAGATAGCATGACAGGTACATTCCTTTCATAATAAAAGTCATTGAAATCCTCCTCTTCATGCTTATCGAAATCATTATATACCTCAGTAAACATATTGCTTTTAATACCATTAACTATGCTGGGAATATTTAAACCATCACGCTTATTTATATTATGGTAAGTATTAATGGTAGGGTTGGTTAAAGTTATCTTCGTCCTATCAGGCCAGATTAACACTACAGAATCAACTTTAGATTCTTTCCCTAGCCCAAAATTTAATCGCATATCTACCGATGATTGAAATCCCCGATTTGGCATACAGTCTCTCCTTAATATTTTATTGCCAGTATATGCCAATGCGACGGTTCCGACCATATTAACATTGGGCGTATCTCCTTTCAATCCAAACCCTATGAAGTTATTATCGTTCATCTCTCTTGAATTATTTTTGTAAACCAAGGCTTTTTGGTTTACATTGTTGATCACCAAATCCAAATCTCCATCATTGTCCAGATCAGCATATGCGGCTCCGTTAGAAAATGTCTTTTCCTTAAGACCCCATGAATCGGACACGTTTTCAAATGTACAGTCACCTCTATTTCTGAAAGCAAAATTTTGAATGGCATTGGATGGCATGCGGTTTATAACCGAGTCCAATTGCTCTTTTTCACCAGTCAATACCATTTTTTGAATGATATCATTGGCAAAAAAATCAATAAAATCTTGATCAGTTACGTCATGGTATATACCATTACAAACAAATATATCTGTATTCATATCCTGATCGACATCAAACATGAGCGCTCCCCAACTCCAATCTGAAGCAGCAACTCCGCTATGAAAAGCCATTTCTTTGAAATTGCCTCCACCATCATTAAGTTGCAAACTGTTTTGCATGTATTGATTATAAAAACCATTTTGAGTCATCAGGTTTTTAACATTAATATTATCAAAAGATGAAGTCGTTTTTAATCTTGTCTCTGAGTCGGGAAGCATATCTGTGACAAACAATTCAGGACTTCCATCATTATTAATGTCAGCAAGATCAGCACCCATGGATGACATACTTGTGTGTCCCACTCTGCTTTCTAACTCTTCACTAAAACTCCCATCACCTTTGTTGATGTATAAATAGTCTCTTTCAAAAAAATCATTGGAAACATATATGTCAGGGAATAAATCACCATTGACATCACCAACCGTAACACCTAGACCAAATCCTATGAGACTTCCATATATGCCAGCCTTTTCGCTTACATCTGTAAATTTACCATTATCGTTTCTAAACAATTTATCTCCGCCCCCTTTGAGAAAATCTCTAACTGGCCAGTCTTTAGCCCTTAAGTCTCGTTTATTTGAATAGTTTAATGTATTGACTGGAATAAACGAATTGTTTAGTATATATACGTCCAAATCACCATCCTGATCATAGTCAAAAAAAGCAGCGTGGGTGGTATAGCCATCTTCATCCAGCCCATATGCAGCTGCCGACTCTGTAAATGTCTGGTCTCCATTATTAATATAGAGCGTATTTTTCGCATCGCTATCTTGTCTGACACCAGCGTTACATATATAGATATCGATCCATCCATCATTATTGATATCAACCATAGCAGCTCCTGTACTCCATTTATTGACATCTGCCACACCTGCCTTAGCTGTGATATCTTTAAAAGTAAAATTTCCTTGGTTAAGATACAATTGATTTTCTCCCATATTGGAAGTAAATAGTATGTCTTGAAAGCCATCATTGTCAATATCTCCGATGGCTACGCCACCACCGTTGTAGAAGTTTCGATATCCAAATATATTAAAATCGTGAAGATTATTTACTGTATTCTCAAACTCAATCCCTGTAGTTTTAGCATCCATTTTTTCAAAAATAGTGCTGTCTTTTTTTTCAGTGCAATCACAAATAAACAGAGTGGCAAAAATGAATAATACTAAATATTTCATGAGGTATCTGACTTTAAGTAAAATTAATAAGGGGCAACAATACTGTCGCCCCTTAAATTATTCTATCAATATCAATAAATAGCTGGCTTATTAATATCCTGCATTTTGTTTTAAGTTAGGGTTAGAGTCAAGTGCACCTTGTGGTATTGGAAATAATACCTGATGTCCATCAGTAGATGCTAATTTAAACTCCCATGCTCCAGTAAAAGTTCCAAATCTGATTTGGTCGTTTCTCCTCATCCCTTCCCAGTAGAACTCTCTTCCTCTCTCATCAAGCAATGCGGCAAGATCAACACTAGCTAAAGCAGTTGCCCCTCTTTTAACCCTCAAATCATTTACTATAGTCAAAGCACCAGCTGCATTACCTTTTCTCAAAAGTGCTTCAGCTTTCAATAATAGTATATCTGCCAATCTTATGAGAATATAATCATTTTCTGGGTTGTCCAGGTTTGCATAATCTGGTGGGTATTTAACTACTCTTATACCATCTGCTTCACCATTTCCAGCCAATAATACTTTTTTAGTAAAGTTTAATGGCTTACCACTTCTATCTTTTATGTCAACTCCATTCTTATCCTTTTGCTGTCCAATTACAAGCCCTACACGAAGGCCGCTTACGTCTGTAACTCCTGGTATAGCCGCTCCTATACGTTGGTCAGCAGGTTGGAATTTATCATAAAAACTACCTAATGTAGCAAACCCATTCCATCCGCTAGGATTTTGGTTGTAATGTAAAGTACAAAAATA
>JBATLS010000641.1:0-5337 GCA_049289435.1 Saprospiraceae bacterium
GTAGATAGTCTATGGTACAAAGATAGCATAGGTATCAACCAGTGTGGAGTAGGTAAAGTCACCAGAGTGTGGACAGTCAGAGATAAGCAAGGGTATCGAAATTCTTGTGTACAGGTCATTACGCTGATAGATAGCAAGCCATTTTATGTCAACAAGCACAATCCATTGGATCCATTGGATGATGTAATTTGGCCACCAAATTATGAAACCAAAAAGTGCCATTCATTATTGGATCCAAAATCACTTCCGGCACCTTATAATTACCCTGTTGTAGCTGATGACAACTGTAGCCTTGTTGCGATTTCATACAAGGATCAGGTCTTTAAGTTTGCCGACGGTGCTTGCGAAAAAATATTAAGGACATGGACGATCATTGATTGGTGTACTTACAATGAAAATAGTACTGATGAGTATTATGGTAGGAAAGGCTTTTATCAATATGTACAGATCATCAAGTTGCAAAATGATATAGCTCCCACATTTGAGTTTGCTTGTGTAGATCGGACGATTGCATCTTATGGCAATTGCGAAGAAGAGGTAAAATTTGTCATGACCGCCATCGATGATTGCCCAGAGGACAATGTCAATCTGACATGGAAATATGAACTGTTTACACAAAATGGAACTGTACCGTTTGCCATCGTCAAATCAGATACTTTCAATCGCAAACTTGCAAATGGTTGGTACAAGGTAAAATGGACGGTAGAAGACAAATGCGGAAATAAAGCATTCTGTACTCACGCCATTCACCTAATAGAAAGCAAAAAGCCCACGCCATATTGTATCACCTCGGTATCTACAGCAGTGATGAATTCCAATGGGACCGTACCTATATGGGCCAGGGACTTTGACTTTGGAGCATTTGACAATTGTACGCCTAAAAACGACCTTAATTTTACTTTCTTTGGTGCAACTCCGGTAGATACGATGTTGAATGTAGAGCACTATTTTAAAGGAGCGGGGATACGTGCTACCAAAGCAGAATATGAAGCAGGCAATGCACAAATTTGGCTGCCATCGACAAAAACATCAGGATTAGTATTTGATTGTCTCGATATTCCAAATGGCAAATCTGAGACGGTCAGTATAGAAGTTTGGATCACTGACCTTGCGGGCAACCAGGATTACTGTACGGTCAATCTCGTACTACAATCCAATACAAATATTTGCAACAACACAGATAGTCTTTTTGTATCCGTAAGAGGCCGGGTGAACGTCGGGGCATCCGAATATTCAGGGGTAGAGGTATCATTGGTCAGTACTTCTCCTGAAAAAAATAAAATGGTCATTTCCAATGCCAGTGGCGAATTTGCATTCCCGGGATTGCAAAAATTAAGTAATTACACTGTATCTATCACTGACAACCGCAATATCATGAATGGTGTGTCCACACTGGATTTAGTGATGATTCAAAGGCATATATTAGGTATGGAACCTCTGAATGATCCTAAAAAGATCATTGCCGCAGATGTGGATAACAATAGTAAAGTCACTGCTGCTGACTTAGTGGCATTGAGAAAAAATATTTTGGGTATCACCAATGAATTTCCTAATGGACAGAAGTCCTGGAGATTTATCACTACCAATCACCTATTTGCAAACCCAGATACGCCTTTCCCTTTTGCGGAGGAGTACTTATATAATCAATTGGATGTTTCCAGAGTCAATCAGAACTTCTATGGTATCAAGATAGGGGATGTCAATACTTCTGCAAAAGTAAATCTCCATGATCCTTCAGTAGAGCAAAGGAGCAATAAACAACTCTCGCTTAGGATAGATCCACTCTCAGCCACTGAAAATAGTACAGTACTTGTACCAGTATATGCGGTGGATTTTGAGGGAGTCATGGGGTATCAGTTTACTATCAATTTTGACCCAGATGCGCTGAGTCTGGCAGAGATAAGACCAGGGGCACTGCAGACAAATGATGGAAATTTTGGAGTCCATAGATTGGACAGAGGTCAGATTTCTACCAGTTGGAATACAGAAATTCCGGTTATTGTGAATGAAGATCAACCGCTGTTTACCTTACAGTTCAATACTTTGAAGTCTATCATGGATTATCAAGGTGTGACCATCTCCTCTGATATTACGTCAGCAGAGGCATATGATGACCAATTGAATACGATGAAGGTATCACTGATGAGTAGATCAAATCCTTCATTTGCTGGGTTTAGACTGGATCAAAACAAACCTAATCCATTCATTGATAAGACCATCATAGGATTTAACATACCAGTTAGTGGCTTCGTTAGATTGACATTGACAGATATCGCAGGCAAAGTATTGAAGGTAATCAATGCCAACTACTCTAAAGGAGAACATACCATTGAGATCAATGCTTCGGACCTCGGAGGATCGGGCTTAGTGATGTACAAAATCGAGTGCGGGCCATACACAGAGATGCACAAGATGATGATCCTCGAATAACGGGGTAGGAAGTAAGAAAAGATTGAAATTGTTTTAGAGTATGTTTAAAATTCCATTTGCTCGCTTTCGCTCAAACATGAAAATTTAAACATACTCTTAATAAAAACTGCTGCTCCCAATAGGAAGCGGCAGTTTTTTACATTAATATTTAGGCAATAAACTAAACATCAATAGCAAAATCAACATGAAAGTAGCAATCATAGGCGCAGGGTGTTCTGGCATCGCAGCAGTCAAAGAGCTCAGCCAGGCAGGAATCCAAGACATCGTATGTTATGAACAAAATGACAGGGTAGGAGGCAATTGGATCTATTCGCCTTCTCCATCTCATAGCAGCGTTACCAGGACTACACATATCATTAGTTCAAAAAAACTTTCAGAATATAGGGATTATCCCATGCCAGATGACTATCCCGATTATCCATCTCATAGTCAGGTATTGGCTTATTTTGATGGATATGCAGATCATTTTGGAGTCAAACCATTCATCCGCTTCAATACCAAAGTGACAAGAGTCGTAAAAAGCGAGTTTGGGCAGTTCCTCCTTTGGGTCGATGGGGCTACCGAAGCAGAAACATTTGACTATCTGATCGTGTCCAATGGCCATCATTCAGTGCCGAGACATATCGAACTCCCGGGCCATTTCAGCGGAGAGTATCTGCACGCACACGATTTCAAAACCAATGATCGGTTTGTCGATAGAAGGATATTGGTGATCGGCGGTGGAAATTCAGCCTGTGACTGTGCCGTAGAATGCAGCAGAGTAGCTGCTCATGTCTCTATCAGTATGAGGAGACCACAGTACATCGTCCCCAAATTTATGATGGGAAGGCCATCAGATACTTTCAATGATACACTCAAATATGTACCTGGGAGGCTGGCCGAAAAGATACGAAAAATTAGCTTAGCACTTCAGATTGGTTCGTATGAATCTTATGGACTTCGGACTCCTGATTTTCCGATTACCAAGGATCACCCTACAGTCAATTCTGAATTATTGTATATGTTACGCCACGGAAAAGTGACTCCACGGGTGGGCATATCTAAGGTCGAAGGTAAAATAGTTACTTTTGCAGATGGTACTTCAGGCGTATTTGATACCATCATCGCAGCCACAGGGTACAAAATGGCTACCCCTTTTTTTGAGCCTGACTTTTTGGATTACTCAGACGCTGACAGGGTAGAGTTGTACTTGCGTATGTTTCATCCAGTACACCAGCAACTTATTTTTGTCGGCTTGGTACAACCACAGGGATCGGTCTGGCCTCTATCAGAAGTGCAATCAAAACTTGCTGCTAACTATATACTTGGAAAATATACCCTGCCCGATGATATCCAATCACTGGCTGAATCAGAAGCGACAAAAATATCCAGTGACTTTATACCACACAAAAGGCATACCGTAGAGGTACATTTTAAGCCATACATCGCCAGATTACAAGCCGAATTAAATAAAATTGCAAAGTAAGCTCCCTTCCAGCTTTGGTTTTATTTCTCAACACCTGACATATCAATATTTGGATTCATCAAAAATACAGACTTTTCTACTGATAAAGCTCCTGATGACTCAGAGTGTTTTTTACGATATTTATTTGAAGGCTTTAAACAAATTATAGGTCAGATTAGCAGAAGTCCATCATTATTTTCATTTGTATTGAGTATCTATTGATTATACCAATAAACAGTTGATTATATTCCATTATTTGGTTTATATTTGTGTATTATAATGGTATTGCCATCATATATGTGTTTTTTCATTGCACAAACATACTCTTAGAAGATGAATAGTATTCATTTTTTTTACAAAGATTAAAAATATTTTTTTCACTCCATTAAATCTACTATTATGAAATTTTTGCAACATTACTTAATCGCTATACTTATTGGCAGCTTTGGTAAAGATGTATCTTCCCAAAATGTGACTGTCACCAATATCGAAGAGAGTAGAACACTCGATGCCCATTATGACTTTTGTCGCATCAATATCCAACCAATAGGTGACGAAATACTCAACTATTCATTCTATAAAGTCCAGCAAATCATCAGTGCGATGGATAGTAAAGGCGTCAACTTGGTAGGGGAGACGGAACTCGAAAAAGAGTACAAGAATATGGAAGAATCGTTCAGCATAATATTGAAGAAAGCATCCAGATCCGCTACTAACATCTCTGTGGATGGGATCTTGCATCTTTTCAAACCTACAGAGGCCAATGGTGGCATCATCAAACTGTCAGGTATTACCAAAAAGCCAGAAATCAATCTTGCCCCTAAGGATGCGAAATTTAAGGTATTCTACTATGACAAGCAGACAATGCTCAAAAAAAATGCCGTGGATGTCAATGAGCGGTATGATCTAATACAGAAACTGCCAGAAAACGAACAAGAATTTGCCAATGAAATAAACAACCTTGTGAGCAGTGTATCATATTACTCTGATGAAGACTTGGACAGAGCATTGTTTTTTGTAGTCAATGGCGATAAAAGTAGTTTGTTAGGGATGACATTTGAAGATGCTAAAGGCAAAAAAATCGCTCCCTATTCATCTTCTATAAGTGGGGGGCTCTATATTTATTTTTTTGATTACAATATCGACCCCAACATGAAAGTTGTCCTCAATGTCGAGAATCAAAAAGCCATCAAGTCTATTCCTTTTTCTGTTCGGAATGTCATACTGCCATAAATTGATGGATGATAGCTGTATCTACGCTTTGTGTTTGGTTGAAATTTGAAAGTGGAAATTTGATGAGGTTGATGGTTGATAAGGTTGATAATTTTGAAAGGTTTATTTGTTTATTTGTTTATGGTTTGTACTCCGTACTTCGTATTTCGTAAATCGTACTTTGTATTTCGTACTTCGTACTTCGTACTTCGTATTTCGTTCTAAGGCGTATCATTCGTCCTCAATACTAC
>JBATLS010000642.1:0-6779 GCA_049289435.1 Saprospiraceae bacterium
TGAACTCACTGCCTTCAGGTCTATTGCCTGATGGCGTAACGCCTACTTTGGGGCCAGATGCTACAGCACTTGGTCAGGTATTTTGGTACACATTGGAAGGAAGAGATAAAGATGGAAACCCGACTGGTGGATGGGATTTGCATGAAATCAGAACGGCACAGGACTTTTATGTAAAATATGGCTTGAATGCAGTAGATGGTGTGTCTGAAGTAGCATCTATTGGTGGCTTTGTAAAAGAATACCAGATAGATGTCAACCCTGATGCGATGAAGGCCTACAATATTCCCTTACATAAGGTCATGGAAGCTGTGAGAAAGTCCAATAGAGATGTTGGAGCCAAGACCATCGAGATCAATCAGGCGGAATATTTGGTCAGAGGATTGGGTTATGTCAAAAAAGTCGAAGACATCGAAAAAGCGGTTGTCTCTGTTGAAAATAATGTACCGATCCGAATCAGTGATATTGCTGTGGTTACCTTGGGTCCTGCAACACGCAGAGGCGTCTTGGACAAAGGTGGAGCTGAAGTAGTCGGAGGTGTAGTGGTGGCCAGATATGGATCCAACCCGTTGCACGTCATCAATAATGTCAAAGAAAAGATCGGCGAATTAGCTCCCGGGCTTCCTAAAAAATTATTGCCCAATGGCGTAGAAAGCCAACTGACCATTATTCCATTTTACGATCGGACAGAACTGATTCAGGAAACGATAGGTACGCTGGAAAATGCCCTCGCTCATGAGATATTGATCAGTGTAATTGTAGTATTGATTCTATTATTTAATCTTCGTGCTTCCATCATTATTTCCAGTTTGTTGCCAGTAGGCGTATTGATGACTTTTATCGTGATGCGATATTCTGGCGTTGATGCCAATGTAGTGGCTTTGTCGGGTATAGCCATTGCCATAGGTGTGATGATCGATGTGGGTGTCGTTTTTATTGAAAATATCATACGGCATCTTGAGATGCCAGAAAATAAAGGGGTAAAGGGCAAGGAACTGATGGCTGTCATATATCGTGGTACCACAGAAGTAGCGTCCGCCATTACCACAGCCCTAGCGACTACAGTAGTGAGTTTTGTTCCCGTTTTTGCTATGGAGTCAGCTGAAGGAAAATTATTTAGGCCGCTAGCTTTTACCAAGACATTTGCATTATTGAGTGCTTTTGTATTGGGAATAGTAGTATTGCCAGCTTTGGCTCACTTTATTTTTGGGATAGATTATGATAAAAAGCGAGTCCGCAGATTGTGGAGTTTTGTTTTGGTTTCAGGGGGAATTCTATTAGCCGTGTACGCCAATATGTTACTTCCTTTAGCGCTCTGCTTCGTTGGAATTAATAATCTATTGGAATATAAATGGCCTGAAAAATATAGGCAATATCCTAATTATATAAATCTCTTTATTGCACTGTTTGTTGCTTCCTTTTTTCTAACAGAAGAATGGATGCCGCTTGGACCGCAAAACACAGTTCTATCCAATTACTTTTTTGTAGTTGTTATTATTGGGGTCATCCTAGCAGCTTTGTTTTCTGTTGTTTATTTTTATGAACCGATGTTAAGGTGGTGTCTTAGAAACAAAGGAAAGTTTTTACTTCTACCTATATTTACAGTGATTTTCGGGGTGGTAATCTGGTTGGGTTTTGATACAACATTCCAATCTTTAGCTAATGGAATGGATAGTATAGGAATCAACGCCAGGCAGTCAAAATTTTGGAAGAGTTCTTCGAAGGCTTTTCCAGGTTTGGGATCTGAATTTATGCCTTCACTAAATGAAGGAAGCTATCTATTGATGCCAACTTCCATGCCTCACTCCGGAGTAGAATACAACCGCAAAATCGTCGGCCAGTTGGATATGTTGCTCAATAATATACCTGAAGTGGACATGGTGGTAGGCAAATTGGGAAGGGCTGAATCCGCTTTAGACCCTGCACCTATCTCTATGTATGAAAACATCATCAATTACAAACCTGAATTCATTGTAGATAAAGATGGGCACCGCAAACGATTTAAAGTGACCAATGAAGATAGATATATCACTGTAGCCGGAGATACTCTGACCAATGTTGAATCATTGAAACAAGGCATCAAAATGAAAGATTTGGTTATCGATGAAAAGGGGAAATTTTTCAGAAACTGGCGTCCAGAAATAAAATCTCCAGATGATATATGGGAAGAAATAGTCCGTGTCACCAAAATACCGGGTGTGACTTCTGCACCTAAGCTTCAGCCGATAGAGACGAGATTGGTCATGTTGCAGACTGGAATGCGTGCACCAATGGGAATCAAAGTGTATGGGCCTGATCTAAAAACGATCGAAGCTTTTGGACTACAATTGGAAAATATCATGAAAGATGTGCCATCCGTAAAGTCAGAAGCAGTGTTTGCAGACAGGATCGTAGGAAAGCCCTATCTCCACCTGAAGGTCAACAGAGATGAAATTTCGCGCTATGGTCTGAATGTAGAAGATGTACAACAAAGTATCGAAACTGCCATTGGCGGGATGAAAATTGCCTCTACCGTCGAAGGAAGAGAGAGATTTCCAATTCGGGTAAGATATCCAAGGGAATTGCGTGATGATCCTGAGTCTATTGGTAAAATCCTTATACCAACGCCAACAGGGGCGCAGATACCGCTCAGACAGTTAATTGAGTTTGAATATGTACGAGGCCCTCAAGTCATCAAAAGTGAAAATACATTTCTGGTTGGATATGTCCTTTTTGATAAGAAAGAAGGCTTTGCAGAGGTCGATGTGGTCAATGCTGCTCAAAAAGCCATTCAGGATAAAATTAATTCCGGAGAACTGGTCGTTCCGGCTGGTTTGAGTTATAAATTTTCAGGCACATACGAAAATCAAATCAGGGCTGTAAAGAGACTTTCGATAGTTATCCCAATCAGTTTGATAGTAATATTTTTATTACTCTATTTTCAATTCAAAACGATCATAGCATCTTCGATTCACTTTTCGGGAGTGTTTGTGGCATTCGCAGGAGGTTTCATCATGTTGTGGTTGTATAGCCAGGCGTGGTTTATGGATTTTTCAATATTTGAAGTAAATATGCGGGATCTATTCCAGATGCAGTCCATCAATCTAAGTGTAGCCGTTTGGGTCGGATTCATTGCATTGTTTGGTATTGCCACTGATGATGGAGTGATTATGGGAACCTATATCCATCAGGTATTTGAAGAAAGGAAACCACAGACTGTTGAAGGAGTAAGAGCAGCTGTACTTGAAGCAGGTACGAAAAGAGTGCGCCCAGCCATCATGACTACGGCAACGACTATTATTGCATTACTCCCTGTGATGTCATCTACAGGAAAAGGATCTGATGTGATGATTCCCATGGCTATTCCTACCTTCGGAGGCATGGTCATCCAGATCATGACGATGTTTGTAGTGCCAGTATTACAAGCATATTGGAGAGAAACCGTAATTAAAAATCAATTAAAGCGAGCATCATGAGATATTTATTTATAAGTCTTTTCATACTTTATACTATATATGGAAAGGCACAGACATTAGAGACTTATTTCGAAATCGGCGCTAAAAACAATCCAGGCCTGAAGGCAAAATATATGGATTTCGAAGCTGCCTTACTGAAGTTTCCCCAAGTCACCCAATTGCCGGATCCGAGTTTCTCTCTGACCGCTATCGGTCGAATGGTCGAGACGAGGGTCGGACCACAGCAAGCCAGACTTTCCTTGTCACAAATGTTCCCATGGTTCGGCACGCTAAAAGCTCAAGGTGAAGTAGCTACATTAATGGCAGAAACGAAGTACCAATCTTTTCTGGATATGCGGAACAAACTATTTTACCAGATATCATTGGCATATTATCCGCTCCATGAATTGGAAAAATTGATAAGGATAGAACAAGAAAATATCAACATTCTTGAGTCATACAAAATCATCACCAACTTCAAGTTTCAAAATGGCAGCAGTTCGATGGCAGATGTATTGAGAGTCGAGATCATGTTGAAAGATGCCAAAACAAGTCTTAAAATTCTGAACGAAAAACAAAAGCCCCTTCTTACCAATTTCAATAAATTACTCAACAGACCTGATGATGAGATAGTACCTATTTCTGAGTCTTTAACCATCGAAACTGAAGATCTAAGCTATTGGAAAGATTCATTATTTTTAAAAAACCCTTCTCTCGATGAGTTGGATCTGAAGATTAAAACCAGTAGAGCTAATGAATTATTGGCAGTCAAACAAGGGTATCCCAAGTTGGGCGTTGGGCTAGATTATATCATCGTAGGAGATAGGACAGATCTTGCTGCAGGTGTCGCCCCACCAGTAGATAATGGGAAAGATGCCTTCATGCTGATGTTTTCGGCGACTATTCCTTTGTTTCGCGGGAAGTATGATGCAGCAGTCAAAGAAGCACAAGTGATGCAAGGCGTCTATGCTTTACAAAAAGAAGAATTAAAAAACACATTGACATCTTCTTATGAAATGACGACTTTCGAATTGTTTCAGCAAAAAGAGATGTACGAATTATTCGACGAACAAACCAAGGAGACTCAACAAATACTCAACTTGCTCTATAGCTCGTATAGCAACTCAGGAAAAGATTTTGACGAGTTACTCAGAGTGCAACAGCAGTTATTGAGATATCAAAAAATGCAGGCTATGACGCTCACACAATACCACAATGCATTGGCCAAGCTCTATTACATAACCTCTAAAACTTTTTAATCATGAATACCAATATAAAATCAATATTCAAAATAGGAATTCCAACTCTATTGTTCGGATTGTTCATCGGATGGTGGATATTTGGAGGAAATGACCATGGTGAAACTGCTAATAACATGGATGAAACGGCCATGGTTGACAACACGATTTGGACTTGCTCTATGCATCCGCAGATCCGACAAAATGAGCCTGGACAATGCCCACTTTGCGGTATGGATTTGATTCCATTGGATGAAGATGGTGCAGAAGGGGATCCTATGGACATCAATATGTCTGCTTCAGCCATGCAGCTGGCAGATATTCGCACTGCGCTCGTAGGCAAAATGAATCCTGTAAAATCGATATTGCTCAATGGTAAAGTGCAAGCGGATGAAAGGCTCATCGTCTCACAGTCGAGTCATATTCCAGGTAGGATCGAACAAATAAAAATTAATTTCACTGGAGAGTATGTGAGCAAAGGACAAGAAATTGCATCCATCTATTCCCCGGAATTGGTTACTGCTCAAGAAGAATTATTCGAAGCACAAAAGATCAAAAATGGCCAACCACAGCTCTTTTCTGCTGCAAAAAACAAGCTTAAAAACTGGAAGTTGACAGACCAGCAGATCGAACAAATCCTCAGCTCTGGAAAAAGTAAAGAAATATTCCCCATGCATGCTGATGTATCAGGATACGTCACTAAAAAATTGCTGAATCTCGGTGATTATGTCAGAAAGGGAGAGATGATCTATGAAATCACGAATCTTTCAACTGTATGGATATTATTCGATGTGTATGAAAGTGATATGACGTGGGTTAAAAAAGGCAATAAAGTCGAATTTACCGTAGCTTCCCTACCTGGGGAAACTTTCAATGGTATCATCACGTACATTGACCCGATCATAGATGCTCGAACAAGAGTTTCAAAAGCAAGGATAGTGTGGAATAATAAATCATTAAAATTTAAGCCAGAAATGTTCGTGTCCGGAAAAGTAGAATCACGCTTACCTTTGAAAACAAATGCCATCGTCATTCCAAAGTCTGCGGTCATGTGGACTGGAAAAAGATCCATTGCATATGTCAAAAAAGAAACAGAAAAAGGTTTAAGTTTTAGTATGCGGCAGATCACGCTCGGAGCTTCTTTGGGAGATACTTATGTCGTTGAATCGGGACTGAAAGAAGGAGAAGAAATAGCGGTGAATGGCACTTTTAGTATAGATGCGGCGGCACAACTTGCAGGTAAGGCGAGTATGATGAGTCCTGATGGTGGACCTGCAATGACGGGTCACAATCACGGTGGGTCAAATACCGGAACAACTTCAACAAGTAAAGAAAAAGAGCAAATCAAAGAAATGAAAGTGTCCGCTGAAGCGAAGAAAGCCCTGGAGCCATTGATCAAAGATTATCTGGCTTTTAAAAATGCATTGACCAATGACAATCTGAAAGATGCTCAGGATCAAGCAACTAAGATGCAAAAGTCATTATCACAAGTCAATATGAGTTTGTTTAAAGGCGAATCGCACAAAGTGTGGATGGGTTATAGCACCACGATTCAAAATGCGTTGCAACATACAGCACATATGAAAACCATACAAGAATTGCGTAAGGCATTTGAGACCGTCTCAGACGGAGTGATTGGCATCGTTTCTTCATTCAAGCCAATGCAAGATGTGTTGTATGTAGACTTTTGTCCCATGGCCAATGATAATAAAGGTGCAGACTGGCTTAGTGAAAGTAAGGAAATCCGTAATCCATATTTTGGTTCAAAAATGATAAAGTGCGGAAGTATTATTGAAGAGATTAAATAATTTTTAATGATTAACGGGATAATGATTAATATATTAATGATTAATGTTTAATGGGATAATGATAAATATATTAATGATTAATGATTAATGTTTAATGGGATAATGATAAATATATGATATTTGTTTGAAATTAAACATTAAATAGAAAATGAGGGCAAATATATTGAAAGATAAGAGTTTAGCTTTTGCAATACGAATTGTCAATTTGAATAAATACTTGGTTTCTGATCACAAGGAATTTGTATTATCAAAACAAATATTACGAAGCGGGACCTCAGTCGGAGCCATGATCCGGGAAGCTG
>JBATLS010000643.1:0-3581 GCA_049289435.1 Saprospiraceae bacterium
CTCCAGATCAGAGCGAACGTTTGACGATATCGAAAATGGCCGCTGGTATCCAGCAGTGTATGACCGCCCACACGACCTTTCTGTAGTTGTCAATTATAAGCCGTCCAAAAAATGGGATTTTGGTGCCATTTTCATTTATGGTACGGGCAGACTCTTTACTCCTGTCCGAGGTTTCTTTTTCGTAGAGCAAAATGTCAACCTTTTTTATGGCCCCAGGAATAGCTCGAGACTTGATGCGTATCACAGAATGGATCTCTCAGCAACTTACACTCCAAAACCAGATAGCAAAAAGAAATTTAAAGGCAGTTGGACATTTTCTATCTATAATACGTACAATCGAAAAAATCCGTTTTTTGTCAATTTTGAGACTGACACAGATTTTCAGACGGGTACCAATACCATCACGGGATCAAAGATTACCATTTTCCCATTGATACCAAGTATTACTTATAATTTTAAGTGGAATCAAAAATAGAATTACCTTAATATCATCTCAAAAGAAAATAAATATTAGTGATGAAGCATATATTTTTAGTTTTTATAGCACTAAGTATGGCTAGCCTGCTTGTATCTTGTGAAGAAGAATATATACCTGAGACAGACATTACACAACAAGAAATCGTAGTAGAGGGCTATGTAGAAGTAGGTGAAGACAGCGACCCTACCTTTGTATTGCTCACCAAAAGTATCCCATTTATTTCTACCATCAAGCCAGATCAATTTGCCGAGCTGTTTGTACGCAATGCTACAGTCACCGTATTTGATGGTAAAAAATCAGTTGGCTTGACAGAGCTGTGCCTATCTCAGATCCCACCAGAATTGAGACCACAGGTATATGCCGTGTTGGGTTTCAACCCAGATTCTACCGCTGCAGATATATGTGTTTATGCTGATATTTTTGATCAGATTGAGAAGGGATATGGGCGCAAATATGATTTGACGGTGAAGGTAGGGGACAAAATACTCACAGCATCGACCACAGTACCTGACAGTGTAGGTCTGCATTCGTTCAAATGGCGTGAACCACCAGGGTCTCCCAAGGATACGCTTGCCGAATTGAATGTCAGAATCTCAGACCCTGCAAAAGTGAAAAACTACTATAGATATTTTACCGCTACCGGCAAAGACCAGACTTTTATACCCCCTTTTGGTTCAGTGACCGACGATGCCATATTTGATGGCAAAGATTTTGAGTTTCCTTTGCAGAAAGCTTCGCGTCGGGGTGCTGATTTTGACCCTGAGACTTTTGGACTGTATAGACGAGAGGACAGTGTATTTGTAAAATGGTGTGCTATTGATAAGCCCCATTTTGATTTTTGGAATACCAGAGACTTTGCCGCCAATAGTGGTGGCCCTTTCTCATCCTATACCCGTATCTCTTCCAATATCAATGGCGGATTAGGTATCTGGGGCGGCTATGCAGTCAAGGTCTATAGACTCTATGCTCCGCCAAAATAATTACCATTCGTGATATAATTTTTCAGAGTAAGCTGCCCAGTTTCGGATGCTTTTTGAAAATGCCATGAAGGAGTCATATACTTTTTTGGTAAACTCATCGCTATTTGCCAATTCGGTAAGTACTTCCTCATTATATTCTTTGAGTTTTGCTAAAATTTCTGGTGAAAATCGCCTGATTTCCACATTTTTATCATCGATGATCTTCTGTAGATATTCATTATTTTTGGCTTCAAACTCCGATATCACCCAAATATTGCATCTGGCTGAGGCCGTTTCCAAAATTACTCTCAGATGCTCCGGCAGCGCATCGAATTCCTTTAGGTTAAACATATTTTCGAGTACTGATCCGGGTTCGTGCCACCCTGGACAATAGTAATATTTAGCTATCTTGTGAAACCCCATGACGTAATCGTGATAAGGCCCTATCCACTCCGTAGCGTCAATGACTCCACGCTCCAGATTGGTGTATATTTCATTGCCAGAAGACAAGACTGCCGTACCACCCGCTTTGGCCAGTACTTTCCCGCCCAACCCTGGAATCCTCATCTTTAATCCTTTAAAATCTGCTATGGTATTGATCTCTTTATTGAACCACCCACCCATCTGCACCGTCGTATTGCCCGCAGGAAAAGCGATGAGACCAAACTTTTGGTATAATTCTTTCCATAGCTCTTGTCCACCTCCACAATAGATCCAGGCATTCATTTGCTGTGCATTCATACCAAAGGGCACAGCTGCAAAAAATTGTGCAGCTGGGGATTTGCCAGCCCAATAATAAGATGCTCCATTGCCCATTTCGGCAGCACCACTACTTACTGCATCAAACACCTCGAGTCCGGGGATCAGCTCACCGGCACCATATACTTTGATGGTCATTTGACCAGCTGACATTTGATGGACCAAATCTGCGAAGAGTTGGCATGCTTCCCCTAAGACAGGGAAATTGGGTGGCCAGGTGGTGACCATTTTCCACTTATATTTTTTGTCCAGATCTATTTTGGTCGTTTTCGCTTTAGTTTTTTCTTTGCATGAAGATAACAGTGCTGAGCCACCAAGAGCAGCCACTGCGGTATTGCGTAAAAATGTTTTTCGATCCATGGATGAAGTGGTATTTAGTACCTTATTTCTTTTGACAATAATTGACTTCACAAACTTAATCATATTATTTTGCATCTGACTAAGAATATGATTTTAAATTGATGATTGGCGGATGCAAACTGGGGCTATCCGTGGGTTAGTTGAATGAAGTGTGAAACCATAGTTAGAATATTTGCAGAAATTTTATTCTTCGTGCTATATTTAGAATGTAACAACTATTTTTGCATTTTCACCAAACTTAACATTTCTATCATGCCCAACAATATACATCAATTTTCTGAACCCAATGCGCTTACTGGAGTAGCTGCTTTTCACGATATGTTTGACCTACCCGTTCTGGATCAACCCACCATTCCAGATGATAAGAGATGTCAGTTGCGAATTTCCTTACTCCAAGAAGAACTCGATGAACTCAAATCCGCCATTGAGGACAACGATATCGTGGAGATAGCTGATGCATTGAGTGATTTACAGTATGTATTGTCAGGTGCTGTGCTTGAGTTTGGTTTGGGTCATAAGTTTAAGCAATTATTTGACGAAGTTCAGCGATCCAACATGAGTAAGACTTGCAAAAATCTGGATATTGCCATGGCCACGCAGGCTTATTATCAAAATGAGAAGGGAACAGAGTCTTTCATACAAAAAAAGGATGGTGTGTATCTTGTATATAGGACATCAGATAAAAAGGTACTTAAATCTATTGAATATTCGGAGGCAGATCTCCGAAGTATCCTTGGTCAAAAGTAGGCCTAGATTGAAAGGCAATCTAAAATGTAAGTGCTGTGATATGCAACTGATTATCTTGATTTTGAATAATGATAATAGATGACCGTAATGATAAATGAAACGTATATATTTGAAGGTATAAAATATCAACATCATTCATCACCACAATCATAATAATCATATAAATCACAGTCCAGACTAGGAGCAGCTATATCATCCACAACCAACACATTAAAAAATAACATATACGTAATATATATATACTTATAAATGAATATTTTGGCACGTTATTTGATTTA
>JBATLS010000644.1:0-4315 GCA_049289435.1 Saprospiraceae bacterium
CCAATAGATAGACTAGATGAAAATAAGGCTCCTTTGCGAATTTGGCGATGGATCAAGAGACTGGTTATTGGGTTTTTCATATTCTTACTCACAGTATTATTATTGCTACAGTTTTCTTCTGTTCAGACCATGCTTTCAGAAAAAGTGACCACTTATCTTTCAGAGGCTACCCAAACCAATGTCACTGCCGAGAGACTCAAGATCAATCCTATAGAAGGTATCGTCCTGCAAAATTTCAACATTAGCGAAATAACGGGTGATACAATAGCACATATAGGTGCACTCCAGATTTCGCTCCGAAAAAATCTTTTTTATCTTTTTACCAAAGAAGTGGACTTGTCTTATTTGGGTGCTAAAGACATTCAGGTCAACATCTTGAGACGTTTGGGTGAAGGAAAATCTAATTTTGGTCAGTTTTTGGCAAAATTATCCTCTCCAAAACAGGGGGGCAAAAGTGGAAGCCCTTACACGATTAATCTCAAAGAACTTGAACTATCAGAACTTCATATCACCAACGATGACCAGAATAAAGGTAAAATTGATAAAATTTATCTCAAGAGTGGTATCGTTACTATAAATTATCTTGACCTGATTTGCAATGAATACAGCATCCAGTCCATCCTACTGGATAGCCCAAAATATAAATCTCATATTTATAATGAAGACTGTGATATCACGGATGAGTTGGATATACCCGTTCAACCAAAATCTAACAATATTAGCCAAGGCGAACCACTGACGATCACTCTGCAAGAATTGGTCATCGATAACGGGCGATTTGAAAAATCTAATGCATTGCTATTTACAGATGGGCTTCTCAAGGATTATCTGGATTATAACAACTTTTTTTTCGAAGATATCAATGTTCTTGTCAATGACTTTAGTCTCCGGGACAATACAGATGTAAGCTTGAGTCTAAAATCACTCAGTGCACGTGATAATACAGGATTTGAAATCAAAAATATCAAATCCGACACGATCATCATAACAGGCAATGAAGCCGAGATAGCTTCATATACCATAGAGATGGGAAACAGTTTTATACAGGATCGGGTATCATTTAGCTACGCTTCTTTGGGTGATTTTGCAGATTTTAAAGATAAAGTTGTCATCAATGCAACCTTGAAAGACACCAAATTATACTTAAATGATTTGATGCATTTTGTAAGGAGTTTGAACAAAAGTTCTTTTTTAAAAACCAATGGGAAAGAGACCATAGAGCTAAATGGAAGATACTTTGGTCGGATCAATAATCTTGCAGGCAGGGATGTGGATATCAAGATGGGCAATAAGCTCAGCTTGGCTGGATCATTCAATACCAGAGACCTCCTTGATCCAGACAATACAGTACTCAATATCCGCCTGGATAAGTTCAATACCAGTATGAGACGTATCAAGATGATATTTCCAGCTTTCAACCCTCCAGAAAATTTTTATAAATTGGGATCCGTCACATTTACGGGAAGATTTGATGGGTATATCGAAGATTTTGTGGCCTATGGAAAATTGAATTCTGATCTCGGGTCTGCTGCCCTGGATATGCGACTCGATATCACTCAAGGGACCAATAAAGCCAATTATTCCGGAACACTCAATCTTCGCAATTTCAATCTGGGTAGATGGAGCGACAATCAGGACCTGGGTCTGGTCAATTTTACATCCAAAGTCGTCGATGGTCGCGGACTGACGCTCAATACCGCAAAAGCAGACTTGGCAGCATCCATCCAATCGCTCGATTTTAAGAAGTATAAGTATAAAGATTTCAACCTGGATGGTATCATAGATAAAAATACTTTCAACGGTATATTTAAAATAGAAGACCCCAATCTGGATTTAATCTTTGACGGTACCTTTGAATATATTGATAAAAAAGCATTTCTAAATTTCAAGTCAGATGTCAAAAACCTAGACTTGCAAGCCCTCAATTTGTCTAAAACCCCACTATCTTTCAAAGCAAATATGGATATCAGCCTGTCAGGTAGTAATCTCAATGACTTTTTGGGAAAACTTGATATCAATGATTTGCGTATGACGGTCAAGGACTCTATCTATGCCCTAGACAACATTTTGATCCACTCCAGGACATCCATCAAAGGAGGCAGGGAGCTCAATTTGGTGAGTGATTTGGGAACGGCATACATAGAAGGCCAATACGACTTGCCCTTTGTTGCTAAAGCCATGAAAAGGGTCATTCAGACCAACTACCCATACCTGACCAAAACTTGGTCAAATGATACTGGCAACCAAGGGGATGCTCAGAAGTTTGATTTCAATATCAATCTGAATACAAGCAGTAATTTTTTGTCTTTGATAGGATTAGACAACAGTTATTTTAGAAGGCTCAACCTCAAAGGTAGATTGGACACTTACCGCAATGAATTGTCTATCGCATCAGAAGTGCCTTATCTGCGGGTAGGCAAAGATTCGCTCAACGAGTTGCAGCTTTTAGTATCATCAAATAGTACTTCAGGAGCCATCTTATTGCATGTGGATTCTACTTTTGCATTTGGCAGACATTTCAATCCTATAGACTTACAGACCAACTCTGTAGGTGAAACCATCAATTTTGAATTTACCACCGTAAAAATCATTGATACTCTGGAGAATTTTGATATCCGCGGTCAACTCACACCTCACGAAAAAGGGTACAATCTGACTCTTAAGGACAACCTTTTGGTCATGCTTGGCACTACTTGGAACATTCACCCTAAAAACAATATAGTCATAGGCAAAAACTATCTGAATCTAAATGATATGATCATCAGCGACGGCATCAGGTCGATAGAAATCAATGATATCAACAATAATCAAGGACTCAGCCTGGACATCAATAATTTTAATCTCAACGTCATCAACCCATTATTGAAATATGAAAAAATGCAATTTGCGGGCAATATGGGTATTTCTATGCGGGCACAAAATGTATTTGTCAAAGAAAATGAGCTATCAGGATACATCAGTGTGCCAAAATTTTTGATCAATGGGGATCAATATGGCTCCATTTATATAGACGTCACTAAAGAAGTCAATGATCCTATCCAAGCCAATATTTCGATTGGTGATTTTTTGGCTATCAAAGCGACTTATGATCTGGGTGCAAAAAAAGTAGATTCTAAGATCAAACTTAGGGAAGCTCCATTAAAACTATTGGAATACTTATTGAAAGATGGTATTAAAAATACAGGTGGAACGATCGATGGAGACATGTCATTAGAAGGACATATCGACAGCCTGGACGTAAACGGTACCGGAATGGTACACAATGGTAAAACCACCATCAAATATACTGGTGCTTCGTACTATTTTGATAAGCAAAAATTGAAACTTACGAGAGATTCTATTGCACTAAATGGTGTCAGAATCAAAGATCAAAATGGAAACATTGGCACTGTCAGAGGTGGACTGCTGCACAAAATGTTCAGGTCATTTGGAGTCAACGCCATTATTTCAGGCAACAATGTGGTCGCCCTAAATACCACCAAAGCTGACAATCCTGATTATTACGGATTTGGGGTTGGGAGAGTGACTGCTGAGTTTAAAGGATTGTTTGACAAAATGGATATGAATATCACTGCGGTCACCGGGCCGGGCACCAAGCTCTACATACCAGTGGACAATAGTCAATTGGCACTCAACCAAAGTTTTATAAAATTTGTCAAGAGAAATACCAACAACGTCTCCACCAATACCAAAGCTTACAACATAGGTGGGGTCGATGTAAAAATGGCGATGACCATTACTCCTGACGCAGAGGTGAGTTTGATTTTTAACGAAGCCAGGGGCGATATCATCAAGGGGAAAGGGCGTGGAAATCTTAAAATTGATATCACGAGACAGGGAGATTTTGAAGTTTTTGGAGATTATGAAATCGAACAGGGAGAATATCTCTTTACCGTAGCACTCTTGCCCGTCGCCAAGCCCTTTGTCGTAGAGCGAGGTGGCCGCATCACATGGACTGGAGATCCCGTCAATGCCACCATAGATATGACCGCAAAATATAGGACCAGAACATCTGTAGAGCCATTTATAGCGGAATACCTGACTTTAGCTACCGCCAATGACCAACGACTCGCCAGCCAAAATACAGAAGTCGATGTGCAGCTAAAACTTGGAGGCACACTCTTCAAACCTGAAATCAAGTTTAACCTAAATTTCCCCAATCTCACGGGGGACGTAGCCAATTTTGCGGATAGTAAGCTCCGGATATTGAAAAATAATGAACTTGAACTCAATGGTCAGGTCTTGGGTCTCATCGTTTTCAATTCGTTTCTTCCATCCAATCGGGTGGCGGATGCCTTCGGGGCAGCAGGGATAC
>JBATLS010000645.1:0-1741 GCA_049289435.1 Saprospiraceae bacterium
TTTGATTATATTATTCATATTGATTGATTGTTTTGTGAGTCATATTGATAATTCCAATGGACTGATTTACAATGAAATTATTCTTAACCATGATATGGTAAATCTGTCATGTTTTCCTTTTCTATACTTCTATTTTCAAAAAACATATATAAAATAGGAAGTACTATGAGTGTCAAAAATGTCGCCACCATCAATCCTCCGATCACTACTGTAGCTAATGGCCGCTGTACTTCAGCACCAGCCCCATTACTGATCGCCATAGGCAAAAATCCAAGTGATGCTACGAATGCAGTCATCAATACCGGGCGTAAGCGTATTTTTGTACCCATAATTACTATCTTTTTTAGATCCTACCATCCTTCATCCCTGAGCCTGTTAAACTCTGCCACTAGTACGATACCATTGAGCACCTCAACTCCAAAAAGTGCAATAAAACCTACACCTGCACTGATGCTGAATGGCAAGCCCCGGAAAGCCAGAAAAAATATACCCCCCATGGCTGATAATGGAATCGCTGTGTATATCAATAATCCCTGCCTGATGGAGTTGAAAGCAAAAAATAAAAGTATAAAGATCATCACCAGTGATACAGGTACCGCTATCATTAGTCTGCTTTTCGCCTGGTTTAAATTTTCAAATGCGCCACCGTAGGTGATATAATACCCTGTAGGAAATTTAATCCCTTGATTGACTTTGGTTTGCAATTCGTTGACGATGCTTTGCACATCTCTGCCCCTGACATTGAAGCCAATGACAATCCTTCTTTTGGCATCTTCACGTTGTATCTGATTGGGCCCATCCTTAATAGAGACTTCTGCCAGTTTTGACAATGGTATTTGCTGTCCGCTACCTGTAGGTATAAGTAAACGTTGTACATCCTCCAGATTTTTACGGACGTCTGCCTTTAGTCTCACTACCAGGTCAAATCTTTTTTCTCCTTCAAAGACCATTCCGGTACTTTGACCAGCGAAAGCCATATTGACAGCTTTGTTGACATCGGCGATACTGACACTATATCTTGCCAAAGCGTCCCGATCGTAATCTATGATGACTTGCGGTACTCCTGTGACCGCTTCTATATATAAATTTTGAGCCCCTTCCACTGTGTTGACCAGTTTTCCGATTTGCTGCGCATAATGAGCCAAGGTATCCAGATCTTCACCAAAGATTTTGCATACTACGTCCTGTCTTGCTCCGGTCATCAATTCATTAAAACGCATCTGGACTGGATATTGAAAACCAGCGGTTATACCGGGTACGTCTTCGAGTTCTTTACTCATTTTTTCGGCCATCTCGTCAAAAGTTTTGGCATTTTTCCACTCTTTTTTAGGTTTCATGATGACCATCATATCACTGGCTTCCATGGGCATAGGATCCGTAGGTACTTCTCCACTACCGATTTTAGTCACTACTTTTTCTACTTCAGGAAACCGTGTGAGAAGTATATGTGCTGCTTTTTGAGTAAAAGCCATTGTAGTATTCAAATTAGAACCAGTCAACACCCTGGTATCTACTGCGAAATCACCCTCTTCCAAAGCGGGGATGAACTCTCCTCCCATCCTGGACAACACAATTAACGCTACAATAAATAAGGCTGCCACAAAGCCAATTGTGAGCTTTGGAATCTTTACAAAAAATTCAAGACTTCGTTGAAAAATCATTTCCAATTTGATCATCACTCTATCCGACATGTTCAGATTTTGTTTAAGCTTTTTGCTCAATACAAGCGTGCTCATCATGG
>JBATLS010000646.1:0-11091 GCA_049289435.1 Saprospiraceae bacterium
TGACAGGGTAGTCATCAAGGCCACTAAAAGGTATATATGTATTCTGCTCAAAATATATTACAATTAAAATTAATATGACAGTAGTTTCCGCAAAGATAAAGCCTTATTTTGTTAATATTTTTTAAAATTGCCAGAAGTACGTTTTAATATAACTATTTTTGCGCAAAATTATTTTAATTTTTTAACAAATATTTTAGTCCATGTCGGACATTTCGCCGTTAAAAAGGAAATTGTGGGACAGACTAAGGGACACATACAGAATTTCTATCCTTGATGATGAAAACCTTGAAGAAATAGGTTCGTACAATCTTTCTCTGCTGAGTTTTTATATATTTATCAGTGTAGCGGCTTTGTTTTTGACTTCCATGGTCATATCATTTATCGTATTCACGCCCGTAAAACGGTTGATACCAGGGTATGGTGATATCAATGATAATAAAAAATTTATAGAGTTGTCAAAAAAAATCGATGATCTCGAGAGTGAAGTAATTGCATATGACACTTACACTAAGGGACTCAAAAATATGTTGACAGGAGGGATATACACTGCCAGTGTTGATAAAATCGATTCGGTGGCCGAACTAAAAAATATACGCCCCGAACTGGTCAATCAAGCAGATATATTAGAAACCCGAAGGGCAAAAGAGCTTGATTTTTTGAAGTTTGCCACACCTATATCAGGTAAAATTTCGGCTGGCTTTCAGCCATCTATCCAACATTATGGAGTAGATATACTGGCAGCCAAAGATACACCTATCAAATCTATCATGGATGGAGTGGTGATCAGTGCCGATCAAACCATTAATACTGGTCATTGCATATTTATCCAGCACAGCAAAAACCTTGTGTCAGTATATAAACACAACTCAGTATTACTTGTCAAGACTGGAGACAAGATAAAGACCGGACAAGCAGTAGCCATTATCGGCAATTCGGGAGAGCAGTCCACAGGGCCACACCTTCATTTTGAGATGTGGTACGATGGTCGATTTGTCAATCCTGAAAATTATATAACATTTCAATAATTTCAATAATTTATATTAAAATAGTAATGAGTAGCAATCTTAAGAATGTACAAAATGAAAAAGGGGAAAATCTGAGTCCCGTATTGCCCGATAGTATCAAAAACTATCTGATCGATATTGATGGCACTATTTGTGACGATGTACCCAATGAGGAGCCAGAGCGTATGGGAACCTGTGAGCCTTATCCCGATGCATTAGACATCCTCAACAAATGGTATGAAGATGGACACATCATCACTTTTTTCACTTCCAGGACAGAGGAACACCGTGAAATAACGGAATATTGGCTTAAAAAACATGGCTTCAAATATCATGGCTTATTGGTAGGTAAGCCTCGTGGGGGTAACTATCATTGGATAGACAATCACTTAGTGAAAGCAACGAGATTTAAAGGAAAATTTACTGATCTGGTCAAAGTAAATGCGTCGATTGAAGTCTTCGAATCTTAGTCAACTACATCTTTCATATTAAGCATATAGTCATTGCCCAAAGCACCACATCATGATACCGCCTCAAAGTAAAATCTTAATTACTGGAGGTACAGGTTTTGTAGGCAGTCATATCGTCAGGCATCTGATATATTTGGGGTATGACAATATTGTTTGCATCAAGAGAAGTGAATCTTCTACTGCATTGCTAGGCGATACTAAGGATCGAGTGCAATGGCTGGATGGAGATTTGCTGGACTTAATATTTTTGGAAGATGCATTGCAAGGTGTTGATACAGTCATCCATGCCGCCGCTATAGTTTCATATAGTAATTTGGATAAAAAAAAGATGCTCCAGACGGCCATGGATGGTACAGCATATTTAATTAATGCTGCTTTGTCCAACAAAATTAAAAAGTTTATTCACATCAGTTCTGTAGCAGCTATCGGTAGAACAAAACCTGTAGAAACGATAGATGAAAGCTTTATATTTAGCCATAGCAAATACGATACTTCTTATGGCCTGGCTAAGTACTTAGCTGAGCAAGAAGTATGGAGAGGACACGCAGAAGGGTTGAATGTGACTGTGCTTAACCCTAGTACTGTGCTGGGAGCGGGTTTTTGGAATCAAACTTCGTTGCAGTTATTTTCAAAAGTTTACCGCGGGATGAAGCTTTACCCAGGTGGAGCTACAGGTTGGGTCAATGTGTGGGATGTGTCTCAGGCAGTCATCAATAGTATCCTGCAAGATCATAACGGAGAAAGATTTATCATTAGTGGAGAAAATATTTCGTACCAAAAAATATTGGAGACGGTATCAAATCATCTATCTATCCCTCCGCCAACCAAGAAAGTACCTATGCGATGGAGTCCGTTGCTCTGGAGAATAGAAGCATGGAGAGCATATCTCTCCGGCACAAAACCTACCATCACCAAAGAAACCATCATGAGCTCATCGGTGTGTTCTCAATATGATACTACCAAATCAGTAAAAGTGCTAAAGATGCAGTATAGATCCATAGACGCATCGCTCAGAGTAGCTTGCCATCTATTTATGACTACGTATCCAAAAGACGTACATTGGGCCATTTCTGATTTTGAAAACCCATGAAGATAAAATTTTAAACGAGCATTTCGAATAGTAATGGGTTGCTGTTGAGGTGTTCGAAATTGATATTGGAAGATTGCATACGGGATACGAGAGGGAGGTAATCTTCAGTACTTTTGAATTCGATGCCTACCAATGCTGGTCCTGAGTCCCTATTGGTCTTTTTGGTATATTCAAAATGTGCAATATCATCGTCAGGACCCAATAAATTTAAAAAATCCCTTAGTGCTCCAGCTCTTTGAGGAAATCTGATGATAAAATAATGCTTGCGGCCCTCCCATAGTAAAGCTCGCTCTCTGATATCTTCGGTTCGGGTGATATCGTTATTGCCACCACATACGATGATGACGATATTTTTTCCTTTGATCTCGTCTTTAAAATAGTCCAAAGCTGCAAAACTTATGGCTCCGGCTGGTTCTACCACGATGGCTTCATCGTTATAGAGTGATAGTATGGACGAACATATTTTGCCTTCTGGTACCAACTTGATATCATCTACGACTTCCTTACATATTTCAAAGGTTTTGTCTCCGACCACTTTCACAGCAATGCCATCAGCAAAAGAATCTATTTTTTCGAGGCGAACCAATTTATTTTGCTCAAGTGCCGCAGCCAATGCAGGAGCACCTTCAGCCTCTACTGCGATGATCCTGGTTTCTGGACTTTTCTGTTTGAAATAGGATCCTACTCCAGATATCAAGCCACCACCGCCGACTGCCACAAATAGTACATCTACGGGTATATCCATTTCGTTCAGGATTTCAAGGGCGATGGTCCCCTGACCAGCCATGACTTCTTCATCGTTGAATGGGTGTATGTATGGAATCTGTCGGTCAGAGGAGTGTTGCAACGCATCCCTGTTGGCATCGTCAAAGGTATCTCCAGTAAGTCGTACCTCTATCCAGGAGCCGCCGAAATGTTTTACCTTGGTTATTTTTTGTTTGGGCGTGGTAGTGGGCATGTAAATGATTCCCTTGGTCTTCAGAGCAGAACACGCAAATGCGACGCCTTGGGCATGGTTGCCTGCGCTGGCACAAATGACTCCATGGGTGAGTGCTTCGGCAGACATTTGTTTCATTTTGTTGTATGCGCCCCTGATTTTGAAAGACCTCACTACTTGCATATCTTCCCTTTTGAGATAAATATTGCAATCATATTTTTTAGACAAATTGTAGTTTCTCATCAGTGGTGTTTTGACCACTATGTCTTTTATACTTTGGTAAGCATTGTCTATTGCAATTGAATCGATCATGACTTGTACTAATCAGGTAAAATAAATTTTTCCATTCCACCAGTTTTTTTCTATGGTAGCATGGTTCTTCAAATAAAAATTGGTGCCTATTTCATTCCAATCCAAGACTTGCCATTTAGTCATCGTAGCACCAAGCCTTTTTGCTTCCTCCAGGTATGCATCAAAAAGCAACTGCCCCAAACCACTTTTCCTATAAGCTGGCTGGACATAAAAATCTTCAAGATACAGGCATTTACCACGCCAGGTGCTAAAGGTCATATAAAATACAGTAATACCTACGATGTGCTGATTGACTTCCGCAACTATACTATCCATGAGTTGGTCACCAAAGGCCTCCTGATACTCTCTGACCCCAATTTTTAATGCCTCGGGCTCTTTTTCGAAAACAGCAAGCTCGTGTACCAAGCCATAAATGGCCGGCATATCTTCTATAGTTGCTTTGCGAATGATGATTTGCTCCATATGCACTTATTTAGATCCAAAGCCCAAAAGTAGGATAAAATACAGCGAGACAAAACAAAAACCACAAAATCTATTCAGATTATTGATCAAGAGCTTGGATAAACGCATTGATGGTCTTGACGGGCCCAGATGTTACACTTTGATTGATGATCCAATCTGGGATATTTCCCCCTGGATCCATATAACCAGAGTGGTTGATATCAATCTGGCCATCGGAGGTAGTACTGATTTCCCATTGGCTGTTTATATCAGTGACCAAGGGCAAATGTTTTTTGTGGTCGGGAATATCATACGGAAAAAAAGTGGTCGAAACTTTAATTTTTCTTATTTGGGTATCAAAACTCAACCTTCCTTTGATCGTTGAAACTCTATTGTCAAAAGGGAATGGTAGGTCATATTCGAGCAAATAAATAGCTTCGTTGTCATTGATTTTTTTGAGTAGCGTTACACTTTCCACTTTGTCATACCACTTATGCATATTTACTACATCTTTGAGCAAAACGAGTGCCAATCGGATATCTTTATCGCTTGTCGTATGGACTTTAAATTGTTTAATACGGCTGTTTGGCCTGTCTTTGGTCCAAAGTTTAATATTGTTTTTGGCAGATATCAGCGTCCAGTCTGACTGAAACGGTACCCCAGCAGAGGTCATCAGGACAGCCAATGTAAAAAATATACAAACATTTTCTCTAAGCTTCTGCATATTCAGATACTAAGCATTGGAGGTTGGATGATCTAAAGCCTTGATTGGTCAGGTGTTCCAGAAATTTAGGTAGCACATATTTGAGTTTTTCCTGAGCCTTCAGGTTGTCATGAAATACAATGATAGATCCAGGCACATAATGATCCAACACATTGCTCAGACATTTTTCTTTGCTGATAGATCCGTCAAAATCACCACTCAAAACGTCCCACATCACAATGCTTTTATGGTTTTTTACCGCATTGGCTTGAGCAGGCTTCATTTTACCGTAAGGCGGGCGATAGAGCTGAGTGGAGACGTACTGGTCACACTGGGATATATTGGCCATGTATGTGTCAGAGTCAGTGTGCCAGCCATTGAGGTGATTGTATGTATGATTGCCTACTGAGTGTCCTTCAGCTATAATTCTACGGTAAATATCTGGATGTTTTCTGACATTATCGCCTACACAAAAGAAAGTAGCTTTGCAATCGTATGAATCCAATGTATCGAGTACCCATGGAGTCAATTCTGGTATAGGTCCATCGTCAAAAGTAAGGTAAACTTCATTGATAGCACCTTCGATGCTCCATATGTAATCGGAAAATAAAGTTTTAATTAGTGGAGGTGTTTTTACTAAGTACATAATATTATTTTGTAGAATTGAGCTTTTAAAACTATTTTTGCACCCAACGACAAATAAGTATTTAAAAACTTATAACGTAGTATTTTGTGATTTGTAGTGTCTAAACATCGTTGTTTGGAAATAATTAACACTTTACATTCAAAAAAATATTCATTTGCCAAAAAAATCAATTTCATATTAAAGTGTCCTTAAAGAATAGGTTGGTTTCTGAAATGATTTTATCTTTAAAATATTTTAAAAAATAGTAGCATGTCATCAGTGAGAGTAAGATTTGCTCCGAGTCCGACGGGAGCACTCCATATAGGAGGTATCAGGACTGCCCTTTACAATTATCTTTTTGCCAAAAAGCAGCAGGGTACTTTTATACTTCGAGTGGAAGATACAGACCAGGGACGATATGTGCCAGGTGCAGAAGCATATATTATCGAATCACTCCAGTGGTTTGGTATCATGCCCACAGAAGGACCTGAAATGGGAGGCTCATACGGCCCATACAGGCAATCCGAAAGGAAAGACTTGTATGCTGATTATGTAGATCAATTGATTAGAAATGGTCATGCTTACTATTCATTTGATACGGCAGAAGATTTAGATGCTCTTCGAGTGGCAGACCCTGCGTTTAAGTATGGCTGCAACACCCGGATGAGTCTAAAGAATAGTTTGACATTGTCTCCCGAAGAAGTCACGACATTGCTCAATATAGGAGATCAGGTAGCGGTCAGAATCAAGATACCCAAAGATGAGGTCATTTCATTTGATGATGAGATAAGGGGTCATGTTTCTTTTGATTCCAATGAACTGGATGATAAGGTCATACTCAAGGGAGATGGTATGCCGACGTATCATCTGGCCAATATTGTAGATGACCATCTCATGAAAATTACCCATGTGATCAGAGGTGAAGAATGGGTGTCAAGCACAGCTCATCATGTGCTCTTGTACCGGTTTTTTGGTTGGGAAGCACCAGCTTTTGCCCACTTACCATTGATATTAAAACCAACGGGACAAGGCAAACTAAGCAAAAGAGACGGAGCCAAATTTGGATTTCCGGTATTTCCATTATCGTGGGAAAGCGATGTAGCTGAAAATAATTTTACAGGATTTAGAGAGGATGGTTTTTTACCTGAAGCATTGGTCAATTTTTTAGCTTTATTGGGTTGGAGTCCGGGAGATGACAGAGAAATGTTTACCATCGATGAGCTATGTGAACACTTTAGTCTCGATAAAATCGTGAAATCAGGTGCGAGATTCGATATAGACAAAGCACTATGGTACAATCAGCAATATATCATACATGCCGACAATTTTCGATTGGCAGATATGATCAACAAAGATGTAGAAGCCAAAGGATATGATGTTTCCAGAGAATATCTGGCCGAGGTCTGTGCACTAATGAAAGAAAGAGTACATAAAACAACTGAAATCATAGAAAGTGGTAAGTTCTTTTTTGAAGCTCCATCTACTTACGATGATGATGTAGTCAGAAAAAAATACAAAAAAGATCATAGCGTTCATTTGCTTGCATTGTCGTCACTACTACAAAAATCTAAATCCAATGAAATAGAGTCAGGCATCAAACAATATATCAATGATGAGAGTCTCAGATTGGGAGAGTATATGCCACTGCTGCGCATAGCAATGAGTGGTAATATGCAAGGCCCGGATTTGATGCAAAGCATGACGCTCATAGGAGCAGAAGAAAGTGGCAAACGAATCGGCACAGCTGTGATTTGTTTTGATACACTTATAGCAAATCAGCAGTGATTTGAATGAAATATGTCATGATCAATCGCATAAATTAGATAATAATCAGTCTATACATTGATATTGATCATATTATGGTCAATTAATGCGAATATTTTTTAATTTAGCGCAGTTTTTTAACATCATATTCATGATTTTCTTGTTAAAATAATGACTAATCAATTTTTAAATTTTATACAATCCCACAACAAATGGACCCACTAAAAGAAAAATTTTATACAAAATCAGTTGACCTCAAAGCTGAAATTAAAAACATTGTAAAAGACCACGGAGATAAAATCGTCGATCAGGTGACGGTCGATCAGTTGATCGGAGGAATGAGAAGTGTGAAAAGCATGATTTGGGATACATCTTCTCTTGATCCTGTAGAAGGCATCAGATTCAGAGGATATAACATACCGCAACTTAGAGAATTATTGCCTAAAGTGTCGGGTGGCAAAGAACCACTTCCTGAAGGTCTTTTTTGGCTCATGCTGACTGGCGACCTGCCGACAGACCATGATGTAAAGTGGCTTTCAGAAGAGTGGAGTCGCCGAAGTGCCGTAGCATCGCATGTGTTCGATACAATAAAAGCACTCCCCGTAGATACTCATCCGATGACTCAGTTTAGCATTGCTGTATTGGCCATGCAGAATGAAAGTGTTTTTGCCCAGAAGTACGAAGAAGGTATGAGCAAAAATGACTATTGGGATGTGATGTACGAAGACTCCATGAACTTGATCGCAAAATTGCCCGTCATAGCGGCTTATATATACAGGAGGACATTTCACAATGATGTACACATAGAGGGAGATGCAAGTTTGGATTGGGCAGCCAATTTTGCAAAGATGCTTGGATTTGAGAATCCTGATTTTCTGGCATTGATGAGAATATATATGACCATCCACACGGATCATGAAGGTGGCAATGCATCTGCTCACACCATGCATTTGGTAGGTTCCACCTTAAGTGATGTGTACTACTCTTTTAGTGCATCTCTCAATGCTCTTGCTGGCCCACTACATGGATTGGCCAACCAGGAAGTGATCAAGTGGATATTTGAGATGGTAGAAGAGATCGGTACAGATCGACCTACCAAAGATCAAATCAGAAAATACATCAATGACACTCTAGCGGATGGAAAAGTCGTCCCAGGATATGGACACGCTGTACTTAGACAACCAGATCCACGATTTATGGCTCAGATGAAGTTTGCTCAAGACAATATCAAAGGAGACCCTATCGTACAAATAGTATGGGATTTGTATGAAGTAGTTCCTGAAGTATTGGGAGCATTGGGTAAAGTAAAGAACCCTTGGCCAAATGTAGATGCACACTCAGGAGCATTGTTGGTGCACTATGGATTGAAAGAATATAACTTTTATACCGTACTATTCGGAGTGTCACGTGCACTGGGTGTATGTGCGGGCTTGTGCTGGGATCGAGCTTTGGGGCTGGCATTGGAGCGACCTAAATCCATCACCACCGATTGGCTTAAAAATTTTGTAGCAAATAATTAATAAAAATTAAAAACCAAACCAACATGAATTTTCCTGAAAATCTGAAATATACCAAGGAACACGAATGGATGAGAATAGAAGGAGACCACGCATACATCGGTATTACTGATTTTGCTCAAGGCGAATTGGGTGAGTTGGTATATGTAGAGGTAGATACTGTAGGGGAGACCATAGGCAAAGACGAGATATTTGGTACAGTAGAAGCCGTAAAGACAACTTCTGATCTGTATATGCCTGTATCTGGGGAAATATTGGAATTTAATGCCCTACTTGATGAAACTGGCGGCGATAATCCTGGACTGATCAATGACGATCCATATGGTGATGGTTGGATCATAAAAATAAAAATAACAGAACCTCAAGAATTAGACGATCTATTGGATGCAGCTGCTTATGTAGCATTGGTTGGTTAACCTTGAGCAAATATTAGATTTAATGTCAATGTCGTTTATTTATGAGTTATGGCTCATGAATGGAAGAAAATCAGTCCATCCTTTTCTATATCAACAAATTGAAAACAAAGATTTCTGGAGGGCAAAACATCATAAATCGTTCAGAACTCCCACAGGAATTTACCACGTAGGAATTAATAACCAAATTACAAAACTGACAAAGTTATAAATATTCCAACGTGGTGAATATCTTTGTGGTGTGTGACCGGAGATATTTAGTACGTAGGATGTAAGTTTTAATAATACCCAAATATCGAGTATCTCATTTCTTTTGACCAAAAAGCCATGGTAAGAGTTCCGGATCCCTGATAGCGTCATTCCAGACTCCATGACCACCTTCGGGGTACTCGGTATATTTGGGATTTGAACCCAGTTCCCTGAGAGCCTTGATAAGGTCTCTACTTAGATCAACAGGCACGACCATATCTTTAGCCCCATGAAATATCCAAAGAGGTACGTCTTTATATTTGGAAACTTTGTTAAGATCTGCTCCACCACAGATCGGAACGGCTGCCGCAAATAACTCAGGCCTTCGACTCAACAAATCCAAGGCCCCGAAGCCACCCATGGATAATCCCCCGACATATATCCTTGATTTGTCTATACTGGGGTCGTGCAATAGTTTGTCTAACAATTGGATGACACCGTCCATGGCTGGAGTGACTTTACCATCATTGATGATGCGCCATTCTGTTCTTTTTATGGGTGCCCAGTAATCTTCTTTCGGACATTGGGGAGCTACGACGATACACTTAAATTTGGATTGGACAATATCTGATGCCACGTATGGTACTATATGTATCAATTGAGATACATTATCATCCCCTCGTTCGCCGGCACCATGCAACCAAAGTAAGAGCGGTACTTTTTCTTTGCCATAATTTTCAGGGTAAAAAATATTGTAAGGAAGTTGCCAGCCGGATGCTGTTTTGAAGGTACGAGCCGTGATGCCAGCCGGCTTAACTGACGCACATCCTGCTGTGCATAAGACAATAATTGCATATATTAATCTGCGCATAATCATAAAGTTGAACGAGTGTTTATAAAAAAATAGGTGGGCAAGTATTTGTATGTTTCAGATACAAAAGATGCCCTTTTGCTTGCATCAAAATTATTATAGAAATGGTTGTATTGCATCGAAGTTGCTCTTGAAAGGCCCGCCTGCACGGGCAGGCTTGTATCAGAGTGATTTTTATAATCTGAATAGGAATAGAAACTAAGATGGTCGACCAATTTGCTCAGTTAATAATGCCCATCTACTGCAATGTCTCCTTTTCAAAGATACTGAGTGTCGTTCTTGTACTACTTAATCCTTCCAGAGCGATTTAACAAAATCTATGGGTAGGCTTAGTTGCTCCGAGATAATTTCTGGTGAAACACCGTTTTTCAATAAAAGTACGATAGCTTCTTTTTGCTTGAGTTGTGCTTCTTCTTTTTGTTGTCGTTCTTCCTCTTGCTTGCGTTGCGCTTCTTCTTGTTTGCGTAGTGCTTCTTCTTGCTTACGTTGTGCTTCTTCTTGTTTGCGTTGCGCTTCTTCTTTCTGACGTCGTTCCTCCTCAAATAAAGCAGTTTGTTTTACGACGCGACTTTCATATTCGTTGATCTCTTTGACAAAATCATCTTCTATATCCATGACATCACGTACCTCCTTTACTTCCACAGCTTTTTTCAATCGGCGGATGATGGGATGAAATTGTGATGGAAAATCTTGCTCCTTTATATTAAGTATGTGCATATCGTTTGTTCTGTTTTCTTGGTCAAATATGGATAATA
>JBATLS010000647.1:0-1512 GCA_049289435.1 Saprospiraceae bacterium
GCCTTTGGCTTCGCTTATTGTTTTTACCGTTGCCGCAGTCTCCTTGCTTGACACTATGGTGATGGTATCAAAATACGAAGTATTGATCACAGCGATGTTATTTTTCTTCAGATTAGCAACAAGGACGGAAGTCAAATCGTGAATTTGACCTGCTATCTCTTTGATGCCATCTGATCCGTGATACACTGCATACATCCCTGCCATGATGGCCAGCAAAGCTTGGGCGGTGCATATGTTGGAAGTGGCTTTTTCTCTGCGTATGTGTTGCTCTCTGGTTTGGAGTGCCATACGGAGTGCAGGATCCCCATTTGTGTCAACGGACAATCCAATGATTCGACCCGGGATGACCCTTTTGTGGTCTTCTTTGGTGGCAAAAAAGCCCGCATGTGGACCACCGAACCCTTTGGGAACCCCAAATCGCTGGGTGTTGCCTACGACTACATCGGCACCCCACTCACCCGGAGGTGTCAATAGTGCTAAGCTCATGATGTCCGCTGCTACTATGAGATGGATGTCTTTGTCCTGACAGGCAGATGAAAAGGCTTTGTAATCATGAACCTGACCTTCAGCATCGGGATATTGGATCAACACTCCGAAATACTCGTCTGTAAATGCAAAAGTATGCCAATCGCCAGTCACTACTTCGATATGAAGTGGTTGAGCTCTGGTAAGGATGATATCGAGCGTTTGTTTATATACATTATGGTCCACAAAAAACTTGGTAGCTGGATTATTTTTTCGTTTTTTGTTGTGAATGCCTTCACACATAGCCATCGCTTCTGCAGCAGCAGTACCTTCGTCCAGCAAAGATGCATTGGCGATCGGAAGTCCGGTCAGATCAGCCACCATGGTCTGGAAATTGAGCAATGCCTCCAGTCGTCCCTGCGCAATCTCAGCTTGGTATGGAGTGTATTGTGTGTACCAACCGGGATTTTGAAATACATTGCGAAGTATCACGGGTGGTGTGATGGTCCCATAATATCCTTGACCTATCAATGATTTATATACTTTATTTTTGCTGGCTATCCCTCTGAGCATGGTCAAGTACTCATTTTCACTCAGTGCTTTTGGCAAATCCAATGCATGGGGCATCCTGATCGCAGGCGGTACGGTCTCCTCTATCAGTTGATCCAAAGATGCTACACCTATGACTTTCAGCATTTCTTCCGCTTCGGATGGAGAGATACCAATATGTCTTTTGGCAAAATTATTAAGTATATAAGAGGACATTACATTTGATTTGGTTGGTGATAAAAACGATGTGCGAAGGTAATAGTTTTTATGTTTTTAAAAAAATATTGATCTTATTTAGAATGGTCTCTTTGTTGTGATCAACTTATTAATCATTCAAGACAGTTTTGCAATAAATTTTTACTAATGATCGAACAAAATACAACAGGATGTCATATCCGATATGTGATTTGTATCATGTTCATCAAAAATTAGAATCATCTGACAGACGAACATACGTCATTTTTTCATGTCGGGCAATATGCTACTTTTGTTTTCGAT
>JBATLS010000648.1:0-5088 GCA_049289435.1 Saprospiraceae bacterium
CTCAGACCTACCGAAGTCAAATGCCCAAATATATACTACACTCGATTACAGACATTGGGATGCGTGGCATTTTGGAGATTTCAACCATGTATTATTTGGCCCTGCCAATGCACCAGATTCCACCTACAGGGATATTATGGGAGGTGAAACTTATCATTGTCCACAAAAACCATTTGGTGGAGACGAAGACTATATATGGAGCCCAGACAGTAAGAGTATCATCTATGTGAGTAAAAAATCCCACGGCACACAAGCAGCCCAAAGCACCAATACTGATATTTACCAGTACAATCTGGCTACTGGAAAGACCTTGAATCTGACTGAAAGCAATAAGGGATATGATACCAATCCCACCTATTCATCCAAAGGGGATATGGCTTATCTTAGTATGAAAACCGACGGATATGAATCCGACAAAAACGACTTGAAGGTCATTTCCAATGGTGTCACCACCAATCTGACCAGCAACTGGGACGAATCTGTATTGAGTTATATCTGGTCAAATGATGGTGCCAGGATATATTTTACAGCGGCTATAGATGGTACCATACAGATATTTGAAGTTGATTTTCCGGGACTTACTAAAAAACTACCCGTCGTACAACAACTGACTAAAGGCGATTGGGATGCCAATGCCATCATAGGGCAATCGGGAGATCTCCTAGTAGTCAATAGAGTAAGTATGAACCGGGCATCAGAGCTTTATACCTATGATCTAAAAAACAAAAACTGGAATCAACTGACTGATGTCAATAAATCACTGTACGAGCAGGTAGGCAAATCAAGAACTGAACGCAGAATGGTCATGACTACTGACCAAAAGCAAATGTTGGTTTGGGTAGTATATCCTCCCGATTTTAATCCTAGTAAAAAATATCCAACTCTACTGTATTGTCAGGGAGGACCGCAGTCTGCACTGACTCAGTTTTACTCTTTTCGGTGGAATCTGCACCTCATAGCCAGCCAGGGTTATATAGTGGTAGCGCCCAATCGTCGAGGTATGCCTGGACATGGGGTGGCATGGAATGAACAAATCAGCAAAGACTGGGGCGGGCAGAACATCAAAGACTACCTATCTGCCATTGATGATGTAGCCAAAGAGTCGTATGTCGATAAATCAAGACTTGGGGCAATAGGCGCAAGCTATGGAGGATATTCGGTCTTTTATCTTGCGGGCATCCACCAGAAACGATTCAAGACGTTTATCGCCCATGACGGGGTGTTCAATACTCAGAGTATGTATGGTAGTACAGAGGAGATGTTTTTTGTCAACCAAGATTTGGGTGGACCGTACTGGGATGAAAAAAATAAAAAGTCCTACACAGACTTCAATCCTATTACCAAAGTTGCTCAATGGGATACACCCATCATGATCATACAGGGTGGTAAAGACTTTAGAATACCCACAGAACAGGCACTGGAAGCCTTCAATGCCGCACAACTCAAGGGAATCAAAAGCAAACTACTCTATTTACCTGACGAAAACCATTGGGTCACACAGCCACAAAACGCTTTGGTATGGCAAAGAGAATTCTTCAAATGGTTGAAAGAAACGCTGTGAAACGGAATTTTGATTTTATCAAGCAGTAGAAATTCAACTTCACTTTTATTGAGGTAAATTTCCAACCTATTGTCAAATTTTATATCCAACACTGTAATTAAAATCCCCGTTCGACCATAGGTCCACCTGATTTTTCGATTTTATTAGCAATGTCTGTCAATATTTTTTGCACACCGCCCAACTCTTTACTCAGGGCTTCGATTTTACTGGAGATGATTTTCATATCTCTTTGGTTGGTATCTGTAGGTCCATATGTCGAACCACTAATGCCTCTGATCACGCTAAACATCCTACTACCGAGTGTCGGATTGTTTTTTTCGCCCATTTGGCTTTTAGCCAGATTTCCTTCTATCCTTTCCTGGATTTCTTTCAATGCTGTCAGACTTTCTGACACTTTTTGAGACTCTTCATTCAAGAGAAGTGTGGAGACAGACAATGCTTTTTTGACAGCTTCTGCGTATTGAGCAGTTTTATGGACGTTGAGTGACAAAGCAGAACCTTCTTTGGTTGTCTTTTCAAACAATCGCCAAAAACTTGCCACTTCCTTGGGTGTCATACGCTGTATGGCTTTTTCTCTCAATGGTACCACCTCAAAACTTTGTGACATATCCATTTCTGTGATGACACCATTGATCTCCTTGGCGATACTCACTGAATATTTTCCAGGGGCTACCATAAAAGCAGATGGCGTCTTATCCTTTTGACCCAAAGATATGGCTTCGATGGACGGATATCTCAGGTCCCAACTTACTCTGTGAAAACCTTTTTTGACAGGACCCTCCAATTTTCTGACGATATTTCCATCCATATCTTTTACTAATATCCAAACTTTGGGCAACCGCTCCAAATCTTCGGCTTTTACCGCATCCCACCCATGAAACTGTATCGTCTTTTTACTCTCCATGGCCAGTTTTTCCTGTTCCATTCTTATTTCCTTTGCCGTCTTCAGGTCATCCTTTAGATAGTAGGTGATGACAGCTCCAAAATCTGGATTGGGCGTGACAAAATGACCTGCACCCTGATCACCCTTGGGACTATCAAAACTCAAATGTGATCTCGGAATGTACCACCAGGCATTTTTTACCGGGTATAAGCTGATTTCTTTTTTTACTTCTTCTTCACTGATTATCCTAAGCGGGCTATAATCATCCAGTATATAAAAACTCCTACCAAAAGATGCCGCTACCAAATCATTTTCCCTTCTCTGTATGGCCAGATCTCTGAATGGTATGGGTGGAAGACCTCCTTTCATCTTTGTCCACGAGTTACCGCCATTTACAGTAAAATAAATGCCAAACTCCGTACCAAGAAAAAACAAACCTTCTTTAACATGATCTTGTACAATTCTCCAGACGAGAGTCTTATCGGGTAGATTGCTCTTCATAGACACCCATGTCTTTCCTTTATCAGCAGTCCAATAGATATAAGAAGTATAATCACCAGTCTTGTGATTGTCCAAAACGATATATGCCTTGTTGGCATCATACAGGTCTGCTTTGATATCATTGATATAAGCTGAAGCAGGCACACCAGGCAGGCTGATTATGTCGATTTTTCTCCAGATTTTACCTCCATCTTCAGTCACTTGTATGAGTCCATCATCCGTACCTACATATATGAGGTCTTTTTGTTTGGGAGATTCAGCGACGGAGGTGATGGTATTATAATTGGACATCGCATTGAGGTCCCAAGGATTGTCATAACCTTGAGTGCTGCCCATGATAGGGAGGTTCATTCTATTCTGATTGCGTGTCAAATCTCCCGAGATGGCTGTCCACGCATCGCCTCTATTATTGGACCGCCACAATCTTTGGGAAGCAAAATATATTTGCTTTGGCTCATGAGGACTGACCAATATCGGCGCATCCCAGTTATATCGTTCATAGGCTTCGCCTGCATCGGGTTGGGGTTGTATGTCTATGACCTCCCCTGTTTTCATATCTATTCTGGCCAGCGTGCCCTCTTGTCGTTGCCCATACATGATGTCTGGATTGCCCGGCTCAGTTGCGGGCTGATGTCCGTCCCAATCCAACACCACTCGCCAGTCAGAATTCTGAATGCCCTGAACATTGTCCGTCCTGGATGGTCCCCCTTCGGTACTATTGTCCTGCGTGCCTCCGAAAACATTGTAAAATGGTTTGGCATCATCTACGGCCACCTTGTAAAACTGAGTGATCGGCAGATTAGCCACAAATCTCCAGTTTTCGGTATTGTCAAAGGTTTCGTAAATGCCTCCATCAGTACCGATCAGCATGTAATTGGGATCGTCAGCTCTGAAAGATATAGAATGGTTGTCCGAGTGTTTGTGTTCTTCCTTCATTCTATAAAATGTCTTACCGCCATCATCTGAGACTTGTATCCGTACATCCACGAGGTATATTTTATCAAACTGGTGTGGCGACGCATACAGTTCCTGATAGTATAGTGGTCCTGTAGCGCCTGACACTGCGTCCGACATCTTGACCCATGATGCTCCTCTGTCAGCGCTCCTATATACTGCACCAGTACGTCTATCTAGCTCGATAGCAGCGTACAGCACATCAGGATTCTGCGGCGAGATGGCCAATCCTATTTTACCCATATTGGATGTGGGTAGTCCTTTGGTCAGTTTGGTCCAGTTTTCTCCTCCATCTTCACTTTTATACAGAGCTGTTCCGGGACCACCACCCATATAAGCAGCTATAGTCCGGTGTCTTTGCCAGGTAGCTGCATAGAGTATGTTGGGATTTCTGGGGTCTATGACGAGTTCTGTTGCTCCCACCCATTCCTTATCACCGAGATATTGTTTCCAAGTCTTACCTCCATCTATAGACTTGAACACGCCTCTCTCTCCGCCTTTACTCCAAAGAGGGCCTTGAGATGCCACCCAAACAATATCCGAATTGGTAGGATGGACGATAATTTTGGAAATATGTTCGCTGGTCTTGAGTCCTGAATTCACAAACGAATTGCCCCCATCGGTGCTTTTGTATATCCCATCTCCATATCCTATGTGCCTCCCTCCATTGTTTTCTCCGGTGCCAACCCACACAATATTGGGATTTTGTTGATCTATCATGACGCATCCGGTAGAATATATATTTTGATCATCAAAAACAGGCTTCCATGTCGTCCCGGCATTTTCTGTCTTCCATACGCCTCCTGAACCTACAGCCACGATCCATGTGTGGTGATTTTTGGGATGGATGGCGATATCGGCGATTCTTCCAGACATCAGCGCCGGCCCTATACTTCGGAATTTGAATGAAGAAAAAATATCTTCATTCCACAGTGGCTTATCTTTGGTCTGCGAAAAAGTAAGAGTACAGAATAAGAGCAGTAAAGAGATGGTGAATCCTTGTTTCATTTTGGTAATGCTTTTAAATGTGGCTTGAATATTTTTAAGGCTACAAGAATAGTAATTTTATTAGAATTTTATCTCCTGTTTTTACAATTCCTTCTTGTGCACTCATGAGATTCGAGCCAAAAGGCGCCTTAAAATTTCATTTTGGCGTATATTTTTGGGATTTGGAGGGATTGATAATGCA
>JBATLS010000649.1:0-16337 GCA_049289435.1 Saprospiraceae bacterium
GGGTGATTTTGATAGTAATGCATGAGTGCATTGACCAAAGTCCCATTATGATTGCCTACGCCAGTATGGACGACCATGCCAGGGGCTTTATTTACTACCATGACGTGTGCATCTTCATATACGATATCTAATGGAATATCTTCAGGCTGGACTGCGCCACCTTCATCAGGAAGGGAAGGTAAGACCAAAGATATTTCGTCTCCTGGCCTGACTTTATAGTTGGATTTTACAGGTTTTTCGTTGACAAGAATGCTTTCTATTTTGATGGCATTTTGCACCCTGTTTCTTGACACTTTTTCTAAGCGATCTATCAGAAATTTATCAATTCTGATGGGTGTTTGTTTGGGGTCACAGATGATTCGCTGATGTTCGTACATCTCATCTGATGGTTCCAGATCTGAAAGTTTTATAGCTGTCATATGGTTTTAATCTATTCTTGAAAATTTAATAGTGACGCCAAGATCCCATCTGATGATATCTGTCGTGCTTTTTTTGAGGTCGAACTGGTCCAATGTGGTAAACCGTATATCGTTATCTGGATTGAGAGCGTAATACTGGCTGCTTAGCCCTGCTATGTAGTTGGCTCTGAAATTGATGTATATTTTATCACTTACAGGATAATTAACTCCGGCTGCTGCACCATACGAAAGCGATAGATTACCTTTCTCTATGGCAAAGTCCGAAGAGTCAGGATCGTCGGAGAATGCTTTGGTGGTGGAGGTAAACAACCATTTGTATCCCATCAATGCTTCCACAAAAAAATCTAACTTCCCGATGTGAATATCAGGGTAAAATCTAAGCTTACCATGAAAACCCAATAAATTACTCGTAGTGGAGTAATCAAAATTGACCAAGTTGAAATCTAATAATTCTGTTATCGTAGCACCCTGATGACCAATCTGATGGTAATAGATACCTAATCCCCAAAATAATGGCGTCTGGGATTTAAGTTGCCTTAAATAACCCAGCTCAAATCCGACTTTAGCTCTCGGTACATTTCTATAGAAGAATCCTTGGGGTTGTGATAGAATGATATTCGTTTCCAGAAAATTCACCTTGTTTTGAGCCAGCAGCTTAGTGGAAAATGACGATGATAAAAAAATTAAAATGATGAAATATGGTTTCATTGGAAAGAAATGCGCCTATTGTTAAGAATGCAAAGGTAAGCATAGTTTTATTGTCTATTGTAATGGACTGGGTTAGATAGCTTTACTTTAACATAATCGACGACCACAGCTATATTTTGACGGCTTCCAAAATAATTTCATTTACTGCATAACCGTTTTCATTATCAATGTCATTTAGGAAGGTATGTATCTTCACAGTAAAACCAACACTTTCCAAGCGCGCTGTCAACCCTTCTGCTGAATAGATTCTGACATGATCTTTCTGTCCAAAGTGTTGTACCTTTTCCATAGGTGTCAAAACTGCTGGATTTTCATATATTGCTCCATCTTTAAAAGGGGTCTGTATCAAACATATTCCATTGGTTTTCAATATTCTGTACAATTCTTTCATCGCTGTGATGTCATCATCAATGTGCTCGAGTATATGATAGCAAATGATGAGGTCAATAGATTGGTCATCGAGCGCAATGTGGGTAATATCAAATTTGTGTTGAGCCACAAATGATCCATCAAAGTCCGTAGCCAGGTAAGATATATTGGGATAACCAGATAAAAATCGGAACAAACATCTCGAAGGCGAAAAGTCCAGAATCACAGATGATGAAATAAGATGTGATTTTAAGTGTAAAAATAGCCTTCTATCTCTGCCCAAGCTGCCACATGATGGACACTTCAGATCGCCAGAAGGTAATGGAATGAATTGAGAGAGTTGACGATCACAAATAGGACAGTGATACTTATGGCCTCTATAAAACAGGTAATAATGTATATTGCGAAGCACTGGTTCCAATCTATACAGTATTGTCAAGGGTAGCAATTTGCGCAAAATGGATTTTATAAAAGAATACATAGGATGCTCCTGAATTTTGATAATTGGCAGCAAGCTATCAATAAACTTTATTATATTTTATCGTGCGGTTAAATATTCTAGTAAAGTGGACGTTCATAATATGATGGGATCGTTTTTTTAACAAATCAGGTTGTACGATATCTATTTTTAAGAATCAAATGGACACTCAAAAAATAAAAACTTTCGGTTTTATCCCTTACCTTTGCGGCTTAATTGCCAAAAGAAGATGAACAATAAAAAAATAAGTATGTCCTCACTTTGCGTGAAGGAATATCCCGATCAAAGAAGCACTAAACCACATCAATTGCCTATATATGCGACGTCTTCATTTGAATTTGAGAGCATGCAAGAAGGTATTGATATCTTCAAAGGCAATAAATCAGGCCATGTCTATAGCAGATATGGTAACCCGACGATCGACACCGTCAGTCAGAAGTTGGCTGATCTCGAATCTTTTGGAACTGGACTTCAAGCCTATGGTTATCTGACCAGTTCAGGAATGTCTGCAATTTCTACTTTGGTATTGGCTTTGCTTAAGAGCGGAGATACTATTCTCACACAGAGCGATCTTTATGGTGGCACCACGGAGCTTTTTCTTAAAGTCATCGCCAATAGTGGTATCAAAACCATATTTACCGATCTGACTGATGCGGATAAGGTGGAACAAATCTTGTTAGCCGACCGCAGCATCAAAATGATGTATATAGAGACTCCCGCTAATCCAACTATGAAATGCATCGACCTACTTCAATCCTCCAGGCTGGCTAGAAAATATGGAGCGGTCACTTGTGTGGACAATACATTTTGTACGCCGATCGTCCAGCAGCCATTGAGTTTGGGAATAGACTTTGTGATACACTCTACCACTAAATATCTCAATGGCCATGGCAATTCGATAGCGGGAGTCATCATCGGTCATGACGAGAAGTATAAAAAGCAAGTTTGGACGGCACTCAAGTTGTTGGGGCCTACTTGCAATCCTTGGGATGCATGGTTGATCAATAATGGACTCAAAACATTGGCTATCCGTATGCAAAAGCATGCCGAAAATGCCATGGCTATCTCACTATTCCTAGCAAAGCATCCAAAAGTTAAAAAAGTGAATTACAATGGTCTGGAGTCACATCCTTATCACGCAATTGCAAAAAAGCAAATGAAATCTTTCGGTGGGATGCTGAGTTTTGAAGTGGATGGTACATTGAGTCAGGTGCTCAAAGTCATCGACAATATGAAATTTTGTACTGTGGCACCTACCTTAGGGGATGTAGATACTTTGGTGTTGCATCCTGCCACCAGCTCACATCTCAATGTGGACAAAAGCCAAAGAGAGGCCAGTGGAGTGACCGACGGACTGATCAGACTGTCAGTAGGGATCGAAGCAGTAGAAGATATCATCACAGATTTGGACCAAGCACTGAGATAATGGCAAAAACGGCTATTGTATTTGGAAGTACCGGATTGGTAGGCACTGCATTGGTCAATCAACTGATCCTAAGTGATTTATATAGTAAGATAAAACTATTTGTCCGAAGCAAAACGCAAATAACTCATCCAAAAGTGGAAGTTATCCTCATTGATTTCGATGATATCTCTGCCATTAGTAATAAAATGAAAGGCGATGATTTGTATATGTGTCTGGGCACGACCATGGCAAAGGCAGGTAGTAAAAAAGCATTTTATAAAGTAGATTACACCTATACCATGGACGTGGCTACTGCTGCTTTTCAACAAGGAGTCAAAAAGGTATGTCTGATTTCATCTATGGGTGCGGATCAGTCTTCGTCGATTTATTATTCTAAGGTCAAGGGACAAATAGAGCAGGATATTAGTCATATTGGGTTCGAGTCGGTGCAAATAGTCCGCCCCTCGCTATTGCTCGGAGATCGAAGCGAACGCAGAGTAGGGGAGCGGGTAGCAGTGGTATTAAGTAAAATTTTAGGTTTTGTATTAGTCGGACCATTGGCAAAATATGCGCCTATACACGATCATACAGTCGCAAAAGCTATGATTGTATTGATGCAAAACGATGATAAAGGCACTTATATTCATGAGTCTAAGGCATTGCAGACTTTAGCATTGTAAATTGATAATTATAAATAAACAACATAAAAGTGAGTAAACCTGTAGTAAAAAAATCACTCATCGAGATCGAGATTGGCCTGAATGAAGACAAACATCCGGAGACCATACATTGGCGATCCAATGACAATCCCAATGGGAAAGATTTTACCGAGTGTAAAGCATTGACTTTATCATTGTTTGACAAAGATTACAAAGATACCTTAAAGATCGATCTTTGGACGACCGAGATGCAGGTAGTAGAGATGGATAGATTTGTTTTTCAGACATTGAGGTCCCTGGCTGATACTTATTTTCGGGCTACCAACAATCAGCAACTTTCCAATGACATGCAAATGTTTGTGGATTATTTTGGAAAGCAGACGGGCATTATCACAGAATCGGAAGATCCAAAGTAACTCATTTATAGTCTAAAAAATTATATTGTGAAAAATTATATTTATAAAACGTTCAAAACAAACGATTAAAATCTAAAATTTTTGCAACCTAATTTACTTTAAATATAGCCGTAGAAGACTAAGAGCAGTATGAATCCAGACGACGTCAAGATAAGCTCCAAATGGAGAGAAGCACTCAAAACCGAGTTTCTATCCCCTTATTTTGATGCCTTGGCGGAACAGATCAAATCTGACCATGCTCAGGGAAAAGACATTTTTCCACCTGGTACTTTGATTTTTAATGCTTACAATAGTTGTGATCCCAATGATGTCAAAGTGGTCATCATAGGGCAGGATCCATATCACCATCCGGGAGAAGCCATGGGCTTGAGTTTTTCAGTACCCAAAGGTGTCAAGATACCACCATCACTGCGAAATATCTATAAGGAACTTCACGCTGATGTTGGCTTTGAGATTCCAGATCATGGGGATCTGTCACACTGGGCACGTCAAGGAGTATTGTTGCTAAATGCCATACTGACGGTACAAAAAAATAATGCAGGGTCGCACAAGAATATTGGGTGGCAAACATTTACAGACCAGACCATCGTGTATTTATCTACCGAATATGACCATATTGTATTTATGCTTTGGGGAAATTTTGCAAAAAATAAAAAGAGTTTCATCGACTCATCTAGACATCTTATCCTTGAGTCGGCACATCCTTCACCACTTGCAGGCAATGCATTTCAAGGGGGCAAACACTTTTCGAGAGCCAACGAATATTTGAAGGCACATGGGAGAGCGATTATCGATTGGCAACTGTAAAAACGTCTAAGCAATAATTTATTGGTATATAGGTAATACGTAAAAATAAACTTCCACATGGAAAATATCAACATTAAAAGAGCCATAGTAGCCATCATGGGAGCGTTGGCAGTAGGCATAGGCGCTTTTGGTGCTCATGGTCTAAAGCCATTGCTTGATTTCTCTCAAATAGAGACTTTGAAAACGGCTACACTCTATCATTTTATCCATGTCCTGGCTATGTTGGTGTTGGTTTTATACAAAAATAAAGACAAGGCGGCCACCCAAAGTTTTTTTCTTTTTTTGGGAGGGATTATTTGTTTTAGCGGCTCGCTTTATATCATTAGTACCCGACACTTGATAGGTGGGGATGTGTGGCATTTTGTCGGGCCGATCACACCTGTAGGAGGATTGTTATTTATTATAGGTTGGCTCAATTTGGTTAGGATTAAATTATAAGATAATTTTGAGCCCACTCCCAAAAGGTAAAAATAAAGAAATACCACAAAGTCTCTAAGTCTCAAAGATTCACGAAGAACTGAATATCAATTATTTACAAGGCGTTATTCTTAGTGACTCTTAGTGTTTTTGTGCCTTAGTGGCAAAAATAAACATTTCGGAGTAGTCTCAATTTTTTTATTCTTGCGAAAAACAATATTAGGAACGCCATACATCTTGCAGTGTAATACTATTAAAAATTGATATTTTTCAATTGCCAATGGCTTCAGCCAGTGGATCAAAAGTGTTATTTTTCATTTGGCTTTAGCCAAATAATAAGACTACTTTTTCTAAAGAAATTTGCCATTGATTTTAGCTTTTTCTTTATATTGATTTGTGAAACAACTGAATGATCTGCCTAAGTTTATTGAACTGTTGTATGGAACTTTCATAATACTCCTTCGGTGGTTAAGCCACCTTAATCAACTTACATATGGGTATCTCCGTATCGATATCTACATCTTCGATGTCTCTATGCATCAGAGCAGCTTTTACAGACAATAGCAAATGATGCTCCTGAGATAGCCTGACTTGGAAGCTTACCCTGCAATCGATATCAAATGATTTATCAGTGATATCCACTTCTAAAGATTTGATGACAGAGAGAATTTGACCCATATGGGCGTACTCAAAGATCAATTCATAATGGCTGTACAGGTATTTCTCTACAATCGTAGCTTTCGACAATGCGTCTCTGGAAGCTTCCTTGTACGCATGGATCAGTCCTGACGCCCCCAATTTGGTACCGCCAAAATACCGGACTACTACTATGATGGTATGGGTCAATTGGTGACTCAATATCTGCCCAAGTATAGGTTTTCCTGCTGTACCTGAGGGTTCACCATCATCATTTACACGATAGCGATCATCATCGAGCCCAATCTTGTATGCATAGCAAAAATGTCTTGCTTTAGGGTGTTGGCTTTTGATACCTTGCAAGATATATTCCAATGCATCTTCATGATCAAATGCTAAGGCAAACGAGATAAACTTACTCCCTTTTTCCTTGTACTCTCCCTCAGATGGCGAGACTAACGTGTTGTATTGGTCAATATTTGGTCCTACTTCATACAAAATATCGTTATTAGTACAATAGCAAAAATAGCCAATACAAATCCTATTTTTTTGAATAATGTAAGTTTTTCGCTAAAAAGCAACATGCCGAAGATGGACGCCATGATCAATACGCCCACATTGTTGACTGGAAATACCACCGACCCGCCCCAGCCCTGTTGCAAGGCGAGCAGGAGCAAGTATATCGAAAAAAAATTTGGAATACCTAATCCAATTCCAGCTAGTACATTTTTCCATTGAAAGGTGACATTGCCGTACAGCATTTTTATCATAAGAAAGATGGTACCAGTGATTCCGGCAAACATAAATAGGGTAGATATGAAACCTATATCGCCATTGGAAGCTAATTTTAGTTTTTCAACTTGAAAAAGTGCTGAATCTATCAAGCAGGAACCTAAGAATGTGAGGAATGGAAACCACCAGAATAGTTTATTGTTGGTTTTGGAAAATTCGATGTCCATTTTTTGATAACTCAACAATACTATGGCTAATATCGATATAAAGATACCTAACCATTTGGCCAAACTGGCGGCTTCATCATAGTACAGGATGGCGATCAAAGCTGGTGCGATCAATGACATTTTTTGAAATATTGTTGCTATGACAATACCAAATTTTTGGACTGTGGCGGCCATGAGATTGAATACAATGATAAACACAACTCCAAGCCCCAGAGCAAAGTAAAACCAAGGTAGTGTTGTAAAATTGGTAGGTATTGGATTGGCACCCAAGACGACTGCAGCGGTGAGTACACAGGTGAAATAGTTGACAATGATGGCTTGAAAATTGTTGATCCCATATCTGTCAAATAATTTGAATATCACTCCGATCAAAGCATTCAGGATAATACAACCTACTAATATCCACATTTTTAAGGAGCTTTGATAAGTAATATGGATTTAGGTAAAATCTTAAAGTAGATCACTTTTTCAGATGGGTGGCCTTCGCCATCTACATGAAAAAAACCTGACGATTGATGAGTGATGATGATCTCTGGAGCTTTGATAAATTCTACCAATGAGCTTTTGTGAAAAGTACCCCATAGCATCCTTAGTACCAGAAGAAAATATCTGATGATACATGTTTTTTTTACTAATAAAATATCAAAAAGTCCGTCATCCAGCTTTGCTTCGGACGCTACCCTAAAATCATAGCCATAGACTGATCCATTGGCTATTACCGCCATGCCATATTGATTCTGCCATTCATTATCTCCGCATTTTATCTTCAGATCCAAGTATCTGAATCCCCAACTCTCTTTGAGCGTCTGTATGAAATATGGAATAAACCCACGCCGTGTATTTTGTTTGGTTTTGTATGCCACCGTCGCATCGAGACCCAATCCTGCTATATTTATAAAAAAGTGCTCATTGGCCAACCCAGTATCAATGTATTCTGTCTGGCAGCCATTGATCGCCATGATCGCTTTTTCGACGCTTCTTTTTATTCCAATATGATAAGCAAAACCATTGCCTGACCCATATGGTACGAGTCCAAGAGCAGTGTTGGATCCTACCAATCCTTTGGCTACTTCGTTGATAGTGCCATCACCGCCTACTGCGATGGCCGCCCAGTATCCCAATTCAACGGATTCTTTGGCTAGTTCTGTGGCATGGTTACGATGTGTGGTATAAATTATTTCGTAATCGAATATGTCATGGTTAAGAATCCGAGATATACTGGATGCAATACTTCCTTTGTCTTTTGTTCCCGAAAAGGGATTGGCAATAAATCTAATTTTTTTCTTACCTTCCATTTATTTTTCCGACATTCGATATTTGCTACTGTCCTTTCCAGACACCTTTTTAATATGTGTGGCAAGAAAGTGTCTTTGATTTTATAACCACTTGTGCTTTTTGTACCACGCTACAGTTTCGACTACTCCTTTTTGAAGGTCGTATTGTGCTTCCCATCCCAGGTCTTTTTGAAGATTTGATACATCACAATTCCAGTTTTTAGCTTTGATTTCATTCATTTTGTCCACATTTAGTGGCGGATAACTGTCCCAATAGCCCGCTACTTTTTCAGAAGCATAAGCGATTCCCTTCAACAAAAATATGGGTATTTTTATTTTAAGCGTTCTTTTCTGAAGTGCTTCAGCTATAAAACCTGATAATGCATTACTTAGATAGATATTGCCATCTGTGGCAAAATAGCCTTTGTTTTTTTGGTCACTCATCAATGCTGCCATGATGAGTTCTGTGAGGTCTTTGATATAAATAAAGGTAAATTTGCCAGGCATCAAGCCGGGGTGGATATCTATCCTTTTATTGACCAGCTGGAACACATTGAGCAAGTCCTTTTCACCAGGACCATATACTGCTGTAGGTCTCAATATAATGTATGGAATATCACTTTGCGATCTCAAGTAGTTTTCGGCTGCCAATTTGCTACGACCATAATGGGTCACAGGATGAGGCTTAGAGTCATCCCTAACAATACTCCCTGTTTGAAAATCTGCTGGACCATATGAGGCCAAACTACTCACAAATAGAAGTTTGGAAATCTTAAGATTAGATTTTTTAATCGCTTCCACCAAATTGACCAATAAATCTTTATTCACTCGCATATATGCGTCAGGATCTGGTGACTTAGTCAGACCAACATTGTGAATGATATAATCAAACTGATATTCGGCCATCATTTTTGTCATCTCTGGTATATCATGATAGTCCACAGTGATGATCGAAGCCGCAGTGTCCTTGATGGAAGTAATGTTGCTATTAGCTCTAACTGCACAATAGACATCCATCCCTAATGAGATAGATTTTTCGATCAGATACGTCCCTATAAAACCGTTGGCACCAGTGATCAGTATTTTTTTATTGGGCATTCAATATCAGATTGAAGTTTTGTATAATCTATAGGTCTTGTACTTTTCACCATTGAGATGTTCTGCTGCTGCCTTCATAGACTCATTGTTGTCCAATACCCAGGATGCTTCGCCACCTAAGATGCCTCGTCTCTTTGCTTCCTGAATGTTTTTGGCAAAAAATATGGCTTCTATGCCCATTTTTCGATATTCGGCCACCACACCGAGGGCCAGTATCCTGACATATTTGGTCTTGTTTTTGCCCCACAACAGTCTGAATATACCGAAAGGAAATAGTTTGCCTCGTTTGTTTTTGATCAGGACTTCGTTAATATCTGGTAGCGTAAGACCAAAACCAATGGCTTCTCCATCTTTTTCAGCCATATAAGCAAACCTTGGATCGAGCAACATTTTTAGATCGTTTTTTAGATACTCAAATTCAGCATCGGTAAAAGGTACGAAACCCCAGTTTTCATCCCAAGCAGCATTATAGACCTTTTTGATCTTTTTGGCTTCATTGTCTATGTCTTTCAGATTTACATTTCTGATGGTGATGCCTTTGGATTTCAACCTATTTTCTACAGCTTCAGCTATCCTGATAGATTTTTCGCTCACTTTATCTGTGTAAATCATATAAGCATAGAGATCCATTTCTTTTCGAAAACCACACGCTTCTATGATGCTGCCGTAGTAAGGCTTATTGTACGTCATCATTATCTTGGGTGGCTCATCAAAACCTTCCACCAAAGTCCCAGCGGTCTCATTGGTCGTAAAATTGGTAGGACCCATCAATTGTTCATGACCATTTTCTCTGGCATATTCCTTGGCTTTGTCCAGCAACATCCTGGCGACTTGCTCATCTTCCACAAAATCAAAAAATCCAAAAAAACCAACATTACTTTTATGATAGGTGTTGTAACCAGGATTGTGAATGGCTGCGATACGTCCAGCGATTTTTCCATCTTTTTTGGCCAAATAATACTTGACCTTGCCATATGTATGAAATGGAAATTTGGCTGGATTCATCATGTCTTTCTGACCAATAAATATCTCAGGTACGTAGTTTTTGTCATCAGCATATAGGTCGTGCGGGAAATTTATAAATGCTGATATCCCTTTTTCAAATGTGATCTCCTCTATTACTATGGCCATAAGAAATGATTTATATGAATATTTTTAAAATGCTGAATACGAAAAAGATGATTTACCAATACATCAAAATGATCTACTCAATATTGCCAACCAAACATGGTCAAAAAGAAGGTTTATAAAGCATATTTTGACCACTTTAAAGTCAAAAGATATTAAACTGCGAAAACGTATTAATTTTAATACGTTCAAAAACAAATGATTAAAAACTATAATTTTTGCACTTTAATTTACTTTAAGTATAATTTTGAATATGTTTGATTTTCGTCATTTGTCTGCAAGCAGCAAATTTTATTTTATTCTTCGTTATATTTTTTGTCGTAACTTCTGACCCACGTGATCTCTATTAGTAGGCAGGCAGGCTATTTTTAGTATTTGCTGCGAGCCGTTGTTCGCAGTTCCTTCGTTATCGAGTCAAACCTTTTACTTGATTCTCGTCATTTGACGCAAACACTCAGTCATCTTGTCTTAAATTAAATTAGTGCTCATTGGTTCAAGCAAAAAAAAATTAAATATACTCTTCCATCTTACTCAATAGCAAAAAGATTCAAATAAATTTCTATCAAAGAAAACCTACACTATGCTAAAGAATCAAGCTTTATAAAATACCCTTGATTCGGTATATTCAAAGACGCCTATTTCATTTGCTATTTTGGCCAATATTTCGACGGACTGATCGATTTGTTCTGTTGTATGTGTCGCCATGAGCGAATATCTGATCATCGACGAAGTACTAGGCACCGCCGGTGATACCACTGGATTGACAAATACACCACGCTCCAATGCTAATTTTGTGAGTTGGAAAGTCTTGTAATCATCTCTGATCAGGACTGGTATGATCGGAGTCACACTATGTCCAGTATCAAACCCAGCTGCCTTGAGCGATGCCAGTGCATAATGGGTATTGTCCCACAGATTTTTGATTCTTTCTGGTTCTGATTGAATGAGATCCACAGCAGCAATGACACTTGCAGCATTGGCAGGAGCTATACTTGCGCTAAAGATCAGTGATCGGGCATTATGTTTCAGATAATTGATGGTATCTATTTCGGCGGCTATAAAACCACCAATACTAGCCAATGACTTGCTAAAAGTTCCCATGATTAGATCTACCTTGTCCGTCAGCCCAAAATGATCAGCAGTACCACTACCCAGATGACCGAGTACACCCAATCCATGAGCGTCGTCCACCATAATGCTGGCATTGTATTTTTCAGCCAATTGTACTATTTCAGGCAATTTGGCGATGTCTCCTTCCATGCTAAAGACACCGTCTATGGCTATGAGTTTGATTTTGTCAGGCTCACATTTGCTTAGTACTTTTTCCAAAGCATCCATGTCATTGTGGGCGTATTTCATCGTTTTAGCAAATGACAATCGGGCACCATCTATTATACACGCATGATCAAGGTCATCCATAATGATGTAATCATGACGTCCTGGAATAGATGAAATCACACCTAGGTTGACTTGAAATCCAGTACTAAATACCAAAGCACCTGGTTTTCCCACATAATTGGCCAATTTATCTTCGAGTTCCAAGTGTATGTCAAGTGTACCGTTCAAAAATCTGGACCCGGCACAACCTGAGCCATATTTTTCTATCGCTTTGATAGATGCCTCTTTTAGCATGGGATGATTTGTCAACCCTAGGTAACTATTTGAGCCAAACATCAAGACATCTTTGCCATCTATTTTGACGACTGTGTCTTGTTCTGATTCGATGGTGCGGAAGTAAGGATATAGTCCCAACTGCTGTATTTGCTGTGGCAAAGTATAAGAGACCATTTTTTGTTTAAAAGGAGACATAATTCCAGTATTTTAAAATAAATATTATTGGTATGAATTGCTGCCGGTGCAGATTTGGCGCAAATATCTGTAAATTCTGTGATATTAATAGCAACTACTGACCAATAATTAGATAGAATACGCTATTTTGACCAATTATGTGGTTTAATGTTCGACTTAGGTCAAAAAAATATATTGCTTGGTCTTACATCAATGTGCGATAATACCTAATCCAATTTAAAATTCTATATTTGCAGCTCAGAAAGTTTTTGAGCCTAAATGAGACAGAACATTGATCTTGTTTGCTTCTGCATTTTCTATATTCATTACTAAATTCTAATCTACATTTTGAAAAGAGTATTAATCACAGGAGCGGCAGGTTTTATAGGTTCACATTTATGCGACAGATTCATCAAGGATGGTCACCACGTCATCGGGATGGACAATATGATCACAGGGAATATAGCAAATATTGAGCATTTATTTCCAAACAAAAATTTTGAGTTTTATCACCATGATGTGAGTAAGTTTGTACACGTGCCAGGTGATTTGGATTATATCTTGCATTTTGCTTCTCCTGCCAGCCCCATCGATTATCTAAAGATGCCCATCCAGACGCTCAAAGTGGGGTCCTTGGGCACGCACAACTTATTGGGTCTTGCCAAGTCTAAAAAAGCCAGAATACTCATAGCATCTACGTCGGAGGTCTATGGAGATCCACTCGTGCATCCACAGACTGAAGATTATTGGGGAAATGTCAATCCCATCGGTCCTCGAGGAGTGTATGATGAAGCCAAAAGATTTCAGGAAGCCATCACTATGGCATACCACACTTATCATGGGTTGGAGACAAGAATCGTCCGTATATTCAATACCTATGGCCCTCGCATGCGTGTGGAAGACGGGAGGGTTTTGCCCGCTTTTTTCTCTCAGGCCATCAGAGGGGAAGGTTTGACAGTGTTTGGAGAGGGTGAGCAAACACGATCATTTTGTTATATCGATGATTTGGTAGAAGGCATCTGCAGATTATTGCTTAGTGACTATGCCATGCCAGTCAATATCGGGAATGATTCGGAGATTACCATCATGGAGTTCGCTTCGGAGATCATGGCACTGGTAGATCATCCCAAAGCCCACATTATCTACAAACCACTACCGACCGACGATCCCAAACAGAGAAGACCAGATATCTCTTTGGCTCAAAAAATATTGGGCTGGACTCCCAAGATCGACAGACGGCAAGGACTCCAAAAGACTTATGAATACTTCAAAATGGTGGTCGAGCCGGTGTCATAGTTCCTATAGTTTTTGACTCCATCGGAGCAAATCAATACACTCCATGCTCCTTGGCTATTTTCATATACAAATCAGATAGCTGATCATTTAATCCAATAATAGTTTTTTCTTCAAATGTTCTAACTTTCGCATTTTGAAACGAATATATATTCAATTCATTTGTCATAAGATCGAATAGAAGTAAATATTGTGAAGATTTGCAATCATCTTTTTTACAGCCAATTGCAGTCATAACATCAATATATTTGACCATCGGCGTTTCATCATTCCAATTTTCCTTAAATTCTTTGAAGTCTTGACCAAGTAGTTTTTCTATGCGGGGGTACAGTTGGTATTTCTCAAATAAATTGATCTCCTTTGGTAGCTTGTTGGCTTCTCCTTCCATTTGCTTAAATGGCACGATGATGATGTCTTGGTCGGAGATAGCTGTACTACTGTCAGATGAAGTATTTGTATTCTCTTTGCATGCCATAGCAAATAAGCATAATGAGACCACAAGGATGAAATTTTTCATATTTTGATATATTGTTTAGTAAAAAGAAGGGTGTCATTCCCCAATATAAAGATGACGCAAATGTATGCCTTTTTATATTTTATTTTTAGTTTTGCATCGTAGTAATTTAGGATTTTTCACTCTTAGTTTTCATTGGATATTTGCGAAAAATACCATAAAAAGGATAAAATTCAATTATGACAACTCATATTTCATGGCTAAAAATTTGTAGTAATGAATTTTTTTAGAATATTTATTTTCTTATTTATGGTATCCCTGACTTGCTCAGTAGAGGCACAGCTCAAAGAGCCTACTAATCCAAAAGATACCGAAGAGTGGTCTCGGAAACCCACTGTCATGCAAGGAGTCAAGACCAGCTCTGAGATACCTCCCGATGCCATTATTTTATTGAGCAATGACAAAAACCAATTTGTGATGCAGGATGGTAGCCCTGCTAAGTGGACCTTTGACCAAGGAGTGATGACCGTAATGCCTGGCACTGGGACGGTATATTCCAACACTTCATTTGAAGATTGTCAGCTTCATATAGAGTGGCGTAGCCCATTGGTAGTCAAAGGTGAAGGTCAGGGTAGGGGCAACTCGGGGGTATTCCTTCAATCACGGTACGAAATTCAGATTTTGGATAGCTACAACAACGAAACTTACTATAATGGTCAGGCTGGATCTCTATATAAATCCTACCCACCTTTAGTAAATACCACCAGCAAAACTGGAGAATGGAATACCTATGACATCATATACAGAGCACCCAGATTTGATAAATTTGGATACAAGCTGGAGTCTGGCCGCATCACCGTGATACACAATGGATTTGTAGTACAGAACAATGTTGAAATATTGGGCACGACAGAGAATGTCGGATTCCCAAAATATTTTCCACATGGAGGAGCACCACTTTCGCTACAGGATCATGGTGATCTCGTCGGTTTTAGGAATATTTGGATCAGGAGATTATGATATCAATAGACACGATAATTTTTGATTTGGGGGCAGTATTGGTGGATTGGAATCCCAGATATGTGTATAAAGATGTATTCATCACGGAAGATGCGATGGAACATTTTCTATCAGAAGTCTGCTCTTCCCACTGGAACGAACTCCAAGACGCCGGAAGATCCTTTGCAGAAGGGACACAGTGGCTGACCAACCAGTTTCCCCAATATACTGCCGAGATAAAAGACTACTATGTCCGATGGGAGGATATGCTGAAGGGATCGATCCTCGACACGGTCAATATATTTAAGGAGCTCAAGGGTAGCGGAAACTATAAAATATATGCTTTGACCAATTGGTCAGCTGAATCTTTTCCCATAGCAATGGATAGATTTGATTTTTTTCATTGGTTTGATGGTATATTAGTCTCTGGGCAAGAAAATCTTAAAAAACCCGATCCTGCCATCTATGAATTGCTATTTTCACGATATGGCATTGATAGGTCCAAAGCCATTTTTATTGATGATAATATGGCAAATGTAGTTTCTGCTGAGCAATTGGGACTTCGGTCTATTCATTTTAAGAATGGTGATTTGTTGGCGACAGAATTAAGGAATTTGGGAGTGTTGAACTAACAAAATTTAAATTGATGAATTTTTTTACCAAATTTACACATACAGTTTCATAGATTAGACTTGGATCAAGTAAAGAAAATGTAGAATTTAGAAATTATATTAATCCATGGTCATATTTATTTTTTTATAAAGTATTAATCTCATGGGGTAAAAAGCACCTTTATTTATACAAAAGATTGCAAACATAGTTTGTCAAAAATCCTGAGTCCAGTAGATCAGTTGATGTCAAATAGGCTGGATACAAAATTTATTGATCGAGAGTCTGAAAAAAACGAAAGTTCTGATTAGTTTTGTTCGTCTGATGACAAGTTATACATCATAAAGATTGCCAGTTACTTCGAGTTGATATGCTTTCATCTTAACTTCATAAAATTTACTTAATAAGCCCCATATCATGC
>JBATLS010000650.1:0-3332 GCA_049289435.1 Saprospiraceae bacterium
AGTAAAATCAAGAATTAACACAAATATGCCACCAATGTACTCAAATATTGACTTAATAAATGGTACCTTCAATACACCCAATGCCAATAACAATTGCGCAGCTAAACCTATACCCACTGTCTTCCACTGTATTGCTTTCCTATTGCTGCTGAAGATGTAGCCGATGGCAATCAAAGCGATCATTCCTAAGATACCTCTGCCAAGGTTTATGATTAAGTCCATGTGATATTTTACTTTTTAAATAAAAATAATTTTATAAAATTGAGTCGTAAATGATACGCTGTCAGAGGGTTGTCATTATTAGACCATACATTTTGTTACATTATCACTTTATATTCTCATCCTAAAGTTGTTAATTTGTCCGAAAAATAGAACTTTTATCCCAATAACAACTTTTTATGAGTTTAAAAAATTCGAATTCGTTTATCATTGGAATTTCAGGAGGAAGCGGTTCTGGTAAAACTTCCTTTATTTCTGACATCAGAGACAGATTTGATCATACTGATATCTGTTTCTTATCTCAGGATGATTATTACAAACCCAGAGAGTTGCAAAAGGAAGATGAAAATGGAGTTAAAAACTTTGATTTGCCGGAGTCCCTCGAGCTGGATGAGTTTTATTTTGATCTGGTAAAACTGACCAATGGTCTCCACGTAGAGCGTGAAGAATATACCTTCAACAATGAAAATAAAACTCCTGGGATCATGCATCTATCTCCAGCCCGGGTCATCATCGTAGAAGGTTTGTTTGTATTCCATGATCCAAAACTTTTTAATCTTTTGGACTTAAAAATTTTGATTCATGCGACTGATACCCAGAAGATCATCAGAAGAATCAAGAGGGATAGGGTAGAGCGCAACTATCCACTCGAAGATGTACTATATAGATATGAGCATCATGTGCTGCCTTCATTTGAAACGTATATTTTCCCATTTTTCAATAAGGTAGATCTGATCATCAATAATAATAAATCTTATGAGCTTGGTAGGGACATGCTTGTAGCATTTCTATTGAATCATCTTAGCAAGAAAAAATAGTTAATAAAAAAAAAGAATTATTTTCACATTATCAAATATTTATATATATTTGTTTATTATTTGTATAGAGATTACCTATTTGTGAGTTTCGGAGTGTGTTATTAGGCTGTCTTCCTAATTCAAATAAAGAGTATATCCTCTCGCAAGAGAAGATATTTCAGGATTTATTATAGTTTATTTTTGATAAACTTCACTTAAGACAATTCAATCAAAATGCGCTGGATATCATATGCTACTATCGTTATTTTACCCTTCTTTTTTACCACTTTAACTTATGCTCAGATACTTGATTTGAGCGAAAAATGGGGTGCCCGTCATGAAGGTGTGGATGCAGACACTATTTTTGATAAATTTACGATCACTCAGGTCAATCTTGAGGCACTCATGACTTCTATGGAAAGTATTGATCATGGTGGCTCAACGGCTTTAACAATCAAAATGCCAAATCAGTCATGGATGACATTTTTAGTATCCGACGCAAGGATCGCTACTAAAGACACAAAGATCTATACTCAGGATGCTGATGGAAGACATCTGTCAACATATGCGTTTGCAGGGATAGCCCTGAGTGGACAAAGTATGGATCAAAATTCAAGTATAAGATTGACGATCAATGAAGGATTTATCTATGGCGTCATCAGATCTGCAAAAGAAGAGATGTACATAGAACCACTAAAGTATTACAATCAGTGGGCAGATAATGACGAAGTGATCGTATATCAGGCAAAAGATGTCAAAAAGGCTTCTGTACAAAGGACATGCTTCAGACCAAATACAGAAAGAAGTACCAGTACCTTATCTCCAGATGCCAGATCTGCAGGCGATTGTTACAAAGCAAAACTTGCCATACTTGCTGACTATGCTATGTATATCGATCCGGCTCATAGCGGTGTAGCAGCTGTTGTCAATCATATAGTAGGTGTGATGAATAATGTGGGGCTTGATTTTCAATACAACGGAGGGGTCAATTTTGGTGACGGTATTAGCTTCGAATTGAGTGAGCTGGTCATTGCTACATGCGCTACCTGTGATCCTTTATCCGCTCAGACCAATCCCACCACATTGTTGTCAGAATTTTCTTCCTGGATCGACAAGGGTGGGTTCGCTCATCCATTTCATGCTGCACATTTATGGACAGATAGGGACTTGATTAGTACAACGGTAGGAGTAGCTTTCTTATCTTCCAATCTGTATTGCAGGACTATGGCAAGAGCAATATTTCAAGACTGGAGTACCAATGCTTTAATGCTTAGGATCACTATATCTCATGAGATTGGCCACAATTTCAATGCTGCACACGACGCTTCCAACAGTGGATATATCATGGCTCCTACCATCAGCAGCACCAGCACTACCTGGTCACCTGATTCAAAGTCAATGATTAGTGGTCAGATAACCTTACAAGGTCCTTCTTGTTTGTCCGCATGCAGTGCGCAACCATGTAGTAGCTTGACTGGCTTAAGTCTTGGAGCGGTTACGCCTACGAATTTTTCACTTTCGTGGAATGCTTCCTCTGCTGGCTCATACCTGGTCAAAGTCCGTGAATTGGGCAGTAATATAGATCTGATCAATACAAATACAAATGCTGCAAATATCACTTTGAGCCCATTGGGATACGATATATGCAAAAAATATGACGTATTCGTGTACAATAATTGCTCAGCCAGTGGATTGAGTGAGGTTCAGAGATTGCTTGTCATCAGTCCAGTATCACAAGGTTGTGCAGATTTTTCAGCATCCAGTCAAGCTGGTTGGGTGGGTAAGACTATGTCTTTGACCGATCAGTCAATCAATGCCAGCTCCTGGTTTTGGAATTTTGGCAATGGACAGACTTCGTCGCAAAAAAATCCTACCATTGCCTATACCAATGCTGGTACGTATCATATATCACTCACTGTCAATGGCAATCACACTATGACCAAAGCCTCATATATCAATATCTTGCCGGATATGCCTACACCTTTTACAACAACTCAAGGAGGAGATTTTGAATCCAACCTAAATTATTTTGCTTCTGCTACTATGGACGGTGGACCCAATATTTGGGAGCTTGGATCATCCACTTACAGTTTGGCCACACAGGGCAATGCCTGGAAGACCAAGCTGAATACCAATGTACCACAAGTTACTACCAAGAGTGCGCTATACTCACCAAGATTTAATTTTTCCGGGTATCAGTTTCACACTTTGAGCTTCGACTTGAGTATGCAGTCTCTATATTGCAATGCGCCCATAGCGGTGCAACTACAGTATTCGACCGACGATGGAAGCTCATGGCAAAGGTTAGGTAATGCG
>JBATLS010000651.1:0-1533 GCA_049289435.1 Saprospiraceae bacterium
TGTCAACAGTATAGCAAATAGCCATTTGGTGATATTGCACATCATTATTGGTTGATTTGGATAGTACTCACCAATTTTGGTTGATTTGGATTGGTCACATCGTACTGATAAAACCCGTCATCTCCTACCATAAATAATCGCTGTGGACTCAAAGAGATCATATCATAACTGTGTTTGTCTGTAATTTTGGTAAGTTCTTTGATAGATAAAGGGTTTTTGACATCCAATACTTTAAATCCATGTGTGCCCTCTGCCAGATATACAATTTCATTGCTCACAGATAGTCCGTGAGGATGAGACATCGGATATGATTTCAATAACTTAGGTTGGAGAATATTGGAAATATCGATGATATCAAGTTGATTGATAAATCCCTGGCATTCATTGCCATTTCTCAAGGTAACGTAAGCAGTATTGCCTTGTACTACTACTGGATCACACGCTCGGGCATGTGTGAAACTAGAAAGCAGTACAGGGGACTCTGGCCTGGAATTGTCAAATATGAACATACCCGAGTTTGATCCAATAAAAAGCTTGTCTTTGTAGGGAAAAATGGTTTCTATGCCCCAAGGCAGTGGATTGGTTTGTTTGAGTTGTGGTTGGCTGGGATTGGATACGAGATATGACTTAAGACTACTTTGGTCTGCGATATATAGGTAGTCATTGACCACCGTAAATCTGGCAAATGATCCACCCACTCCAGTAGAAGAGCTCGTAGAATTATTGATATTGATGACCGATGATTTTGGAGTAGAATTGGATGCAAAACTTACTAAGTCACCTTCCCAAAAGAATTGGTTATTGAAGTTGGGATTGTTGCAATCCAAGACGGTGGTTTCATTGCTTTTGACACTATAAGCATAGTATTGCTGTGGGTCAAAGTTTTTATATCTGTCTTGATAGTCTTCTATTCTTTTGACCAGTTTGGGGGCGTTTATATTGGAGATGTCAAGTGCTATGAGGTCGATGACATTGTCAGCATATAGGATATTGTCTTTGACGGCGATATCAAAATTACCTGGGATATCATAAAAGGACATCTTTTGAGGGTTTTTTTCATCCGTGAGATCATAGATGTGTATGCCTTTCCCTTGCTCGTTGATAAAAAGAAAATTTTCATAAAAATACATCTTACCAGGATTTTCAAGAGGTCTAACAGCCTGAGCTTCTATATTTTTTCTGAATTGTGCCTTGGTGAGAGTTACCGGGGTATATTGTACAAAGGTCCTTTGCTCGACACAACTGTCTCTTAGACATGATGAGAATGAAAATGCTAGTCCTAATGATAGAATGAGAATGGATAAATTTTTCATTGGTTAATTATTTTAAAATTATTAAATAAATTTTTCTGATGATTTATAACAATTATCTTCATACAAAGTGATCAACGAAGACAATTTTATTTGACTCCTGTTGTCAATTTTGAGATACTTTAATAGACTTTGATTTGATAAACAGGGTTGGTATTTATGTAAAGAAATATTTCCTAATCAATCATTTGCAATAAAAATTGCGGATGATTTCGCATATTTG
>JBATLS010000652.1:0-6168 GCA_049289435.1 Saprospiraceae bacterium
AAAGAAATTGATGTTATATTTGGTGTGATCATATTAATCACATATCTTTGGATTCATTAAAAATTTTAAAAAATTATGGAAAATTTCTCAGGATCTATTGTTTTAATTCCATTGGTGCTTTTGGCACTATTTTCGGCTTTTTTTACGGTAAAACAACAGTCTGCGGCCATTGTAGAGCGATTTGGCAAGTTTAATATCATCAGACATTCAGGTTTGCATTTTAAGATACCTTTTATAGATAGGATAGCAGGTAAAATAAACCTTAGGATCCAACAGCTTGACGTGATCATTGAGACCAAAACTAAGGACAATGTGTTTGTAAAGATGAAAGTGTCTGTCCAGTTTAAAGTCATTCAGGATAAGGTATATGAAGCCTTTTATAAGCTTGAATACCCACACGATCAGATCACTTCATATGTTTTTGATGTGGTAAGGGCGGAAGTTCCAAAATTAAAACTGGATGATGTTTTCGAACGAAAAGATGACATAGCCATAGCTGTAAAAAGAGAGCTCAACGAAGCCATGACTACTTATGGATATGACATCATCAATACTCTCATCACTGATATAGATCCTGACATACAAGTGAAAAATGCGATGAACCGTATCAATGCAGCTGATCGGGAGAAAACAGCTGCTGAATATGAAGCAGAAGCAGGTCGGATAAGAATAGTAGCTAAAGCAAAAGCAGAAGCAGAGAGTAAAAAGTTGCAAGGTCAGGGTATCGCAGATCAACGACGTGAAATCGCTCGAGGTCTGGTAGAAAGTGTGGATATACTGAATCAAGTAGGGATCAACTCTCAGGAAGCATCAGCACTTATAGTAGTCACTCAGCATTATGATACCTTGCAAGCTATAGGTGCAGACACCAACTCCAATTTGATTTTGTTACCTAATTCTCCACAAGCGGGTAGTGATATGCTCAACAATATGGTGGCTAGTTTTACAGCCAGCAATCAGGTAGGTGAGTCTATGAAAGCTGCAAATAGCACCAAAAGATTAAAAAATCCATCTTCAAAAGATGTCTTTGGGCAATCTGGGAGTGAAGAATAAAGAATGTTAATATCAATTTACATTGCCAATCTTGACTATCGTAAAGTCCAATGCTACAGTATTGCCCACGTTTGGAGTCAATGATATTTTGGACGGTATGGACTTATAGGAAGGAGTATCATTCGGAAAAGATGGTATCAACCCTAAAATGACTTTAGTGATATTGACGAGGTCAATGGCTGAAATTTTACCGTCCGAATTGACATCCGCTGCTAGTCTGACATGATCGTCTGTAAATATGTTGAGCATCAATATATGCTTTTGGATGGCAAGAATATCCGCTGCAGAAACCTTGGTAGTATAAGCTGGCCCTACACTTTCCATGATGATTTCAGGATCAACCATTTCGGGAATATTAACTGATGGGTAGTCAAAATTATATTTGCCTTCGATATTTTTTACAATCTCTATTTTTGGAGTGGACGAGGCCTTTGGTTTTATAAAAAACTTTATATGTCCTTCAGGTACATCGAGATTGTAAGTTTTCAAAGCCAGATTGACGGCTGTGGATGGTATTGGTCCACCACCACCAACTTGCGTTTTTGCGGTATTGATGGCGTCATCGAGTTGGCTGAAAAATACAGGATATTGTAGTGTTTTGTCTGGTGAGATCACAGCAAATGACGGTGTACCCCACCAGGATCCATACGTACCATCTCTGAAAGGATTGAGAATTCCAGGTGCATTACCTGGCGTGCTGACGGCTTTCATGGTCTGGTGGTAAGTAGCTTCAAAGCTTTTGACAGCAGTATCGTCATCAGATGATAAAGTAGTTACACTAAAAAATTCGATCCCCTGGCTTCCAGACCCTAATTGTTCGTATTTGGCTTGCCACAATGGTGCATTGGCAATACAAGGTGGACAAGAGGTAAAGAAAAATTTTATCACTACTATTTTCTTTTTATCGAGGTAATCTGAGTATAATTGGTGGGTTTGTCCATGCACGTCAGTAGCTGTAAAATCATGCATTTTCAGTTGTCCGGTTACACTCATTGCTGGCCACAGAAAGAGCATGGTGCAGATGGCTATTAAATATTTCATATCAAGAGTTTATCGTATAGTCACAAAGTGCAAAAATAAGCAATTATAAATTGGAAATCAATAGTAAAACTTCAAATAAGGCTGTAAAAGAGTTTAGAATCGTATTTTTGCTCCATTTATGAAGCCTTTAGTACATTTTGAATGGGTCAATGGTCTCACATACAAGGAAGTATGGGACTTACAGATGGACAAACATCGCTATCTTATAGATCAGAAATTAAAGAACCGTCATCTTACTAAAGCTGCTTTAGATTCTATTGGACAAGAACATCAGATCATTTTTTGTGAACATTCGCCAGTATATACACTAGGAAAAAGTGGTTCGATGGATCATTTGTTGCTCACTGACGTGGAGATTCAACACAAAAAGATAGAATTTTTTAAAATAAATCGTGGAGGAGACATTACTTATCATGGGCCAGGTCAAATCACGGGGTATCCTATATTGGATCTGGACGAATTTTTTACAGACGTACACAAATATGTGAGATTTCTGGAGGAAGCAGTCATTATTTTACTTGGGCGGTATCATCTGAAAGGTATTAGATTGCCAGGATACACAGGCGTTTGGCTGCCACCGGATCATACATCCGACCAATTCAGAAAGATATGTGCGATTGGAGTACACTTGTCCAGATGGGTGACTATGCACGGATTTGCATTTAATGTCAACACAGATTTGACATATTTTGACATGATCGTCCCTTGTGGTATCGTCGATGAAAACAAGGCGGTCACATCATTACAAAAAGAAACAGGCAGTGAGCATGATTTGAAAGTAGTAGGTGAGCAACTATTGATCATTTTGAGCGATCTTTTTGGATTTAGTATAAAAAAGGAGGACAAATGACGGCTAAACCATTCAAGCTATAGAGTGTTACCATTTGATAAATTGCAACAATGACCACGGAAGAACCAGCAGTCAAGGCCAGACAAGGCAAAGTAGTCAGTCAGTCCAAGACAGTGATGACAGAAATGATCATGCCCAACGATACTAATCCTATGGGCAATCTCATGGGTGGATATCTGATGCGGTGGATGGATATCGCTTGTGCTATATGTGCGGCCCGTCATTGCGAATCACAGGTAGCCACGGCATCGGTCGATCATATTTCTTTTCATGAGCCGATCAGATTGGGAGATGTCATCACTCTGAGTGCTCAAGTGACCCGTGCTTTTACGACATCTGTGGAGGTATTTGTAGAAGTGACAGCAACAGATATTACCGGAGGAAACATCAGACAATCCAATCACGCATACTTTACTTTTGTAGCTATAGATCACGTCACAGGAAAACCACAGCAGGCCATACCTGTACTTCCAGTAAATATTGAAGAAAAAAAACACTATGAAGTAGCCATCAGGAGGAGAGAGCTAAGACTTATTTTAGCAGGGAAACTAAAGCCTGAAGATGCTTCGGAACTCAAACACTTTTTTAAAGAGTTTAAGTAATCACTGTAGGAATAGGTTTGCCAATTCAGATGATTTGAAAGCTGGATTTACGGTTTGAAATAGCGTCAGAATGGCTCGTTTCCCATCCTCTCCTAAGTTTTTTGAATATTCATTGACATAGAGCTGAATGTGTGATTGTATGACGGCTTCACTCAATTCCTGAGCGTGTGATTTGATGAATGTCATACCATCCTTGGGGTGTGAAAAAGCATAAGATACGCTATCCGTGATGACTTTATTGACCCTCCGTTTGATGTCGTCATCTAAGTCTCTATGGACAGCAATACCTCCCAAAGGAATCGGTGATTTTGTCCTGGACTCCCAATATTCTCCAAGATCAAGAATTTTTACCAACCCTTTATTTTGGTAGGTAAATCTGTTTTCATGTATGATGACTCCTGCATCTACAGATCCGGCAAGAATCGCATCTTCTATTTCAGAAAATAGCCATTCTTCACAATGGGTGACCGATGGAAAGGCATACTTGAGCAGTAAATAAGCAGTGGTATTAATGCCTGGTATGGCTATTTTGATGTTGTTTAGTTCATCTTCTAGTATGTGTTGTTTTGCTATGAGTAGCGGACCACATTTTCTACCCAAAGCACTGCCGCTATCCAATAGTTGATATTGCTGGTACAATCGGGTATAGGCATTATAGCTGAGTTTGGTGATATGATGCTCCTGCCGGAATGCAGATTTATTGAGCATCTCTACGTCTGCATACACAAAATCAAACGCTAATCCCTGTAGGTCTATTTTGCCATTGACCATGGGTTCGAACATAAATGTATCGTTGGGACAGGGCGAAAAAGCGAAAGTCAATCTCATACTTAGATCTATAAGGACTATTTGGTGATGTAATTGCTAAACAGACGATGAAAATTACAAACATCTTCATCCAAGGCAAATTATTTAATTATTGAAATGTTTCATTTTTAGGTTTTACAAAAAAAAAACAACGAATAAAAATTTAAGTTTATTCAGTGCTGTTTTAAATCGGTGTTATGAGACTTTTGGGATGGCAAAATTACTCTTTGATAAATAAAAATGGTCACCTGATTATAGTGACCATTTTTAGATAGGAACCCATGAACTTTTAACCTAACTCTTCGAAGATCTCAAACTTCGAAAACTCAATCTTATATTAACATTTATTTTATTACATTTTCGTGGCATCACTTCTTTGTAAGATTCGTTAACCATACATGAAGTCACCTATAGTAGGTCATTGGAACAAATAATGTGGCTTTAATGACTTTCAACAATACAAAGATGCGAACAAATGGAAAGAAATAAAAAAACAAATATTTGTACAAATAACATAATTATATTTTTAAAGTATAATACATTGGTTAATAGATATTTAATTTCAATTATCTGCTTGATAGATACAAACTCCTTTTACTTTATGCAATTTGTGAACTGCAGTGATCTAAGATTTCCACTGGATCAATTATTCAGGTCGTTAAACATATCTGACAAAGGGTCTGAAAAAGAAAGGCTGTTTTCCAGTATATTTTTTCCGATGACTTCGGATTCTGATAGTCCAAAAAGTACGAGTTCCATGAGTGCATCCAAATCATCGCCATGTTTCATATATCCTTCTACGAACTTTTTTAGTCCGGCTACTTGATGGAGTTTGGTGTGTGCTTCTTTATTGTTGTCATCGTTGATGATATCTACCTCATTTCCTCCCGAAAACCATGCTTTGATGACTCCGTCTTCATCCCTGAGATCTCTTTTTATTTTTTGGTTAGGATTGGGAAATCGCTCCAAAAACAACTCTTTACATGCTTTAAACAACAAATGCATAGCTACATTATATGGACCTTCTTGTTCACCTTCATACACCAATTCGACTTTTCCGGTGATGGCAGGGATCACGCCCCAAAAATCAGTTATTCTGGTAGCAGTCGCACTTTCACCATTTATCAACATCCGCCGCTCTGCTGTACTATATAGGTTTTCTAATGCTGAAATACTGAGCCTGGCAGATACTCCACTCTTGGCATCTACATATTCACTCTCGCGCGCATTGAAGCTGATCATCTCTATCAATTTCCGATGTACATCCGGAATCTCAATATTTTTTACCAGGTGAGGAAGTATGGCTGCTTCTTGTTGTGTGATGGACATAGATGTTTCGATACTCCTTGGATAATGGGTAAGTATTTGGCTCTCTATTCTATCTTTCAATGGTGTGATGATACTGCCACGGTTGGTATAATCTTCAGGATTGGCTGTAAATACAAAAGATATATCCAAAGGCAATCTAAGTTTGAAACCTCGTATTTGCAAATCTCCTTCCTGCAGGATATTGAATAGTGATACCTGGATTCTCGCTTGAAGATCCGGAAGTTCATTGATCACAAAAATGGATCGATGCGATCTGGGGATCAGCCCAAAGTGTATCACTCTTTCATCTGAGTACGGCAGCTTAAGCGTTGCAGCTTTGATAGGATCCACATCACCGATCAGGTCTGCAATACTTACATCAGGAGTGGCCAGTTTTTCTACATATCTCTCTGATCTGTGCATCCAGGTGATGGGTGTTTCGTCTCCATGAATAGCTACCAAGTCTAAGGCAAATCTCGATAATGGTTGCAAAGGATCATCATTGAG